>JANNDA010000588.1:0-6911 GCA_031387195.1 Planctomyces sp.
TCGCCGTTCGCGTTCTCTTTGGCGGCTGGAGACTTCTCGGCCTTGTTCTTCGCTTGTGGTGGGGCGGGCGGTGGGAAGAAACCAGGGAAAAACTTCGGCCCAAAATTCATCCAGGCAAAGATCAATATGATCGACGTGATGAAGAAAGCTTGAAATCGACGTTGTTGGTCCATGGCAACTTTATGGCACCAGAGTGCCGCACCGAGAATGAGAGACAGCTCTCCAGGGCCGTCCGAGGCAGACACGATTCGCAGAGACTGGAGCCCCGCGCCGCTGATTGACCAGCCCAACGGCTTCGCCGAATCAGGTCAAAGCAAAAGGGTGCGTCACACACACCCGAAGTCTTGTACTCACGACCCGCGCTGGAAGCGAGAGACGGCCCGTCTAGCGGCCGTCACGCAGCCGGTCACCGAGGAAATTATCGAGTTCCGGAATGTCGTAGATCTTCTTGATCGTCGTTTCCACGTCGTACTTCACGCGACGGAAGGTGATCTTGTCGCCATCGAGAATGACGTAAGACGAATCGGGCACTCCGTTCCGCGGCTGCCCGACCGAGCCGACGTTGATCAGGTGCTTCTGAGTCGTCAGCCGGTACTCAAAATTGACCTCTTCGGGCGAAAGAAAATTGAGATCCTCGGTGAAGACGCCTGGAATGTGAGTGTGCCCCTGAAAGCACCAACGTTCAACCAGCCCAAAGATCCGCTCCATCTTCCGCTGGTTGTAGATGTCTTCGGGGAAGACATATTCGTTGAGCGGGTTACGAGCCGACCCATGCACAAACAGCAGGTTGGGCTCGCGGCGAATGCGTGGCAGTTCGCCGAGGAACTCCCAGCGCTCTTCGGCTCCCTCGCCCGTTTCGAGCTGCTGCCTCGTCCAGAAAATCGCCCGCTCGGCACCGGCATTGAAGCCTTCCGGATCGAAGAGAGCCCCTTGATCATGATTTCCCAGGATCACGACATCGCAATTCCTGATTCGATCAATGCACTCGCGCGGGTTGGGGCCGTAGCCGACAATGTCGCCGAGACAATAGATCTCTTTGATCCCTTGAGACTTGATGTCCGCGAGGACCGAGTCGAGGGCTTCGAGGTTGCCGTGAATGTCGCTGATGATGGCTCGCAAAACAGGCTCCGCGACAAAAACATCTGCTTAGGTGTAAGGTCAGGTCGGGCAGTCTAGTGGCGTCCCGATTGGGGGGCAATCTTGGCAATTCGGTTGGCTGGTTTCATCGGCTTCAGGCAACCAATGTCACGCAGACTCATGCGAACAATCGGCCAGACAAACTTTGCTGGGTGGGCGATCTAAAGTATCAAACCCGGACAAAGAGTAGCTCATTATTCAAAACAGGCGATGCTGGCCGTGTAGCCGTGGATGTAGTTTTTCCCCCGCACTGGTCCCAATTCACCCTGTGCGAAGAATCCAGCCAACGGGATCGACCCTAATAAGCGTCGGATCGTGCTGGCATCGTGATGTGGTTTGGAGAACAGCCGAGTTCCCCGGCCGTTGCAGCTAAAAAGTAACGCGGCGCGAGTGGCAGACGTTCGTTCGGATCGGCTCGCTTCGAGCAGGTGAATCAGCTCTTCATCGGCCGTGTCGGCGTCACGAACATGAAATTGAACGGTCTGCCCGGTACGCACAAGGTTGCCGACGGCGATCGCTCCGATCTCCGGATCAGCCCCGATGACGTTGGCGATCAGAAAATCACCACGTTGCAACGAGGGTTTCAACTCCGACATTGCCAATCCTAAATGGAGTCCGCTCTGCACCAGTCGCTGATCGCGTTCTGGCAGGTTTGGCAAGAACTCTTGAAGGCGCACGATTGTTGGCTTGCCACCGAGTTCAAACACGATGTTGCGTTCTGATTTGGTGACGACGAACGTTGGCCCGATCGGCCGACAGCCTTGCGAGACGACCGAACGCACGTTTGGACCGCCACGCATCACGACCGCGACCGCTCCCTGATCAATGCACTCATCTCCCAGGAAGACTCGATTCGCGCCGGGGCCTCCGCCGCTAGCCATGCCGCCGAGCAACGGGACTCCCGGCAACTCTTCTGCCAAACGACTGATGACGGAGTCGGGCACGGAGGAATATGGCTCGCCAAGGAGAAAGACCGCACGAGTCTCGGCCACGTGATCACCCAGGTCTTCGGGATACCCGACCGAGATCAATCCGTCAGGAGTTTCACCGAACTCCAATCGGAACGGCACGAGTTCTGCGCCGGGCAAGATTGCCGCCCACAACGACACCGCAGGACCCGCTTCGATTTCTTCACCGCCACCAACAACGGTCTCACCCGCACAACCGAGAAGCACTTTTGAACCAAGTTGTTGCTGCAACAGCCCGGGAAGTTCTTCAAAGTCCTCGGCGTGATCGTGTGACACAAAGACAAATGCCAGATCCGGCGTTCGACCGTCGAGTTGCTTGCGAACATCTTCACAAACAGCCCGCGCGGCGGAGGTCAGGTTGGGATGGACCGAATGACTTGCGGCGTATTGCATGAGTTGCCTTTTGGCGAGGCGGATACTTGACGGATCAGGACGCTGAAAATCCCAAGGCAAAACTTTTGTGGGCTCTGCCACGTTCTTCGCCGCCGTTTCTATTCGTTCGGCGGCCCGCCTACAATTCCGCCTCACATTCCGAATCACCGCACATCTCTTGAGGGTTCTCCGATGACGTTCGCCCTTCGTCGATTTTGTCTTGTTTGTTGGGTGCCTTTGATCGCATTGGGATTGTCCGTTGGCAGCAGCCGTGTTGATGCTCAAGACATGGCGAAATTTCATTGGGCCGACGGACAGGAAGCGGGGCAGACCGACTTGTTGCTAGGCGATAAGCCGGTATTGCGCTACATGGCGATGCCGTACGATACGTCGAGCAAAGACAAAACCGACCTGACCTACAAAGTGTTTCATCACGTGTTTGCACCAGACGGCAAGACGCTGATCACCAAGGGTGCCGGCGGGACGTTTCCGCATCACCGTGGGCTCTATTTGGCCTGGAACAAGACCTCTTACGACGGGAAGACCGACGACTTCTGGCACTGCACGAAAGGGGCTCGCCAACAACACGTGAAATTCATCAGTCAAACTGGCGATGAAAAACACGGGGCGGCGACGAGCGAGATTCACTGGAACGATGCCGACGGCAAGCCGGTCATCATCGAGACGCGCTCCATCGACGTGAGCCGCTCTTCGGAAGGAACGACAGGCTGGCAGATCAACTGGCGCACGAGCCTCGCCAGCCAGCGCGGCGAGATCAAACTGGATGGCGACCGACAACATGCCGGTTTCCAGTTTCGAGCACCACAAGTCATCGCCGACAAAAACTCCGCTCGCTTCATGCGTCCTGACGGTTTTCCACAACAGCCCGAAGCAGTCCAAGTCGGCGATGCCGGTGACCCACCCGCGCACAGCAACATCCCGTGGGTGGCCATGACCTATGAAGTCGATGGCCAACGTTTCACCGTCGCCTACTTTGAAGATCCGAGCTTGCCAAAACCGTCGCTGTTTTCCGAACGCCCTTACGGTCGCTTCGGTGCTTTCTGGAAAACAACGCTCGCTCCAGAAAAGCCGCTGCAACTGCGATATCGTTTGGTCATCACCACCGACGAATCGCCCTCGCGTGACACGATCCAAAAATGGTTTGATGCGTTCGTGGAAGAGATCAAAGTCGCGAAATAGACGCTGTCAGTTCGCGTTTTGGCATTCCTAGCGGGTCCATTTCCGCACCGCTATCATCCCGCCCCTCGTTCGCGGACCCACTGACATTCACAAGGTTGACCGATGAAGATTCACGAGTATCAAGGCAAGGCGTTGTTCGCTAAAGCGGGCGTCAACGTGCCCCAGGGCATTGTGGCTCGCACGCCCGATGAAGCGGCGGCGGCGTTCACTCAACTGGGCGGCCCGATCGCGGTTGTGAAGTCGCAAATTCACGCTGGTGGCCGCGGCAAAGGACGCTTCAAGGAGCAGCCGGAACAGCCCGGCGTGAAGCTCGTCCGCTCGGCGGAAGAAGCTCGTGAGAATGCGCAACGGATGCTCGGCAACACGCTGGTCACGATTCAGACCGGCCCGGAAGGGAAGCAAGTCAACACGCTTTACGTCGAAGGAGGATTGAATATCGCTCGCGAGCTGTATCTCGCGGTGGTTGTGGACCGCGAGGCGGGTTCACCGGTTGTCATGATGTCGTCTGAGGGTGGTGTTGAGATCGAAGAGGTGGCTCACCATTCGCCCGAAAAGATTCTGAAAGAGCCGTTTGATAGCGGCTACGGACTGCAACCGTATCAGGCCCGCCGATTGGCTTATCAGTTGGGGCTCAGCGGCGCGGCGGTCACGAGTGCTCAAAACTTCCTGCCGAAGTTTTGCCGCTTCTTTGTGGACAACGATTGCAGCATGGCCGAGGTCAATCCGCTGGTCATCACGGCAGAAGGGGAGCTTGTCGCGCTCGATGCGAAAGTGACCTTCGACGACAACGCGATGTTCCGGCACAAAGATTTTGCGGAACTGCGTGACCTCAGCGAGGAGAACGAGTTTGAAGTCCGTGCGGGCAAAGCGGGACTGAGCTACGTGAAGCTCGACGGCAACATTGGTTGCCTCGTCAACGGAGCCGGCTTGGCGATGAGCACGATGGACCTCATCAAGCTTCACGGCGGCGAGCCGGCCAACTTCCTTGATGTCGGCGGCGGGGCCAACGTTCAACAAGTGACCGAGGCGTTTAGCATCATCCTCGCCGACAAGAACGTCCAGGCGGTGTTGGTCAACATCTTTGGCGGCATCATGAAGTGCGACACAATCGTGACGGCGCTGCTCTCGGCGTATGACACGGTCGGCTTCACGGTCCCGCTCGTCGTCCGCCTCGAAGGGACGAACGTCGAAATCGCTCGCAAGATGCTGGCAGACAGCGGACGTAAAATCATCGCGGCGACCGACTTGACCGATGCCGCTCAGAAAGTGGTCGCCACCCTCAAAGCTTGAGAACGTCAATGTCGCCGTCTCGCTCCGCGAGGCGAACCTTTGGAGGGGAATCATGGGACGCATCCGGCTGAACATTGAAGTCGAAGATCACGAATGCTGGACTCTGTTCGACAGTGGCGCGAGGAACTCTTACATCACCGAGTCAGCCGCAAAGAGTTCCGTAGTGATTCCGCTGAAAGAGCCGCGATCGTTTGCCCTTGGTGGAAAGGCCCACAAGATTCAGTCGGCATGTTTCATTCAAGCTCGCGTCGAAGGAAAGCCGGTCGAGTTTCAGGCAAACGTCGTTGATGAAATCGGAAAAGACGAAGAAGGCCGTTCCATTGATGTGATCTTCGGCGCTCTGGCGATGCAGCTTTGGGGCATCAAGCTGGATGTTCCCAATGAGAAGCTCGACCTCACGCATCTCGCCCATGACTTCGTGGAGTTTACCGAAGCTTAATCCACCCACAACTTTTCAACCCTCAACACGGAATATCAATCAACCAACATGGCAATTCTCGTTGACAAAAACACGCGTGTGATCTGCCAAGGCATTACCGGTAAGACCGGCTTGTTCCATTCGCAGCAATGCCGAGCCTATGGCACGCCATTCTTCGGCGGAGTCACGCCGGGCAAGGGCGGAACCGAAGTCGATGGTTTTCCAGTTTTCGACTCGGTTGATGAAGCCGTTCGCAAGACGGGAGCCAATTGCTCGCTGGTCTTCGTCCCTCCGGGAGGTTGCGGCGACGCGATCCTCGAAGCGGCCGCTGCCGGGATCACGCTCATCGTGGCGATCACCGAAGGGGTTCCGGTGCTCGACATGGTCCGCACCGCGCGCGTCCTCCAAACGATGTTTCCCAACAGCCGTCTCATCGGGCCGAACTGTCCGGGCATCATCACGCCTGGCGTCGCCAAAATCGGCATCATGCCAGGGTACATTCACAAGACCGGCACCGTCGGCTTGGTCAGCAAGAGCGGCACGTTGACCTACGAAGCGGCATGGCAACTGGGCAATGTCGGCATGGGCCAAACGACGGCGATCGGCATTGGCGGCGATCCGATCATCGGCACGAGCTTCATCGATACGTTGACGTTGTTTGAAGCCGATCCTGAAACGGAATCGATTCTGATGATCGGTGAAATCGGCGGTAACGCGGAAATCAAAGCGGCCGAGTTCATCAAGGCTCACGTCACGAAGCCAGTCGCCGCGTTCATCGCCGGGCAGACTGCTCCTCCAGGCAAACGCATGGGGCATGCCGGTGCCATCATCTCCGGAGGGAGTGGCACCGCCGAGGAGAAAATTCAAGCGCTCGAAGCCGCCGGAGTCGTCGTCTCCCGCAGCCCGGCCGACATGGGCAAGGCTGTCGTGGAAGCAATTGCCCGCAAAAAGAGTGGCCGGTAGGTCTCGGATCAATCCGATGATCCGATGAGATGTCGCTCTGGCCGATTCTTTGCTGCCAATCTTGTTGGACAACTTCCCTGATCGTGGTCCGAATCGACGTTTCGATCAGTTGCTGGTGGTCATACACTGTCTGCGTGCAATTTAGCGCTGATCAAAGTTATGACAGACCATGTTCGGGAGGTTGCTATGTCTAGGAATTGGATTTGGGTGATCGTGATCGCGGCGCTCTGGACCGGTTCAGCCGCAGGCTATGACAAAAACGACAAGCCGAAAAACGAAAACAAGCAGAGGCCCGCAGCTAAGCCACCTGCGGCACAGCGGCCGACTCCACAATCACCGGCACCAAAGCCGCAAGCTCCCGTTCAAAAACCTCCGGCCGCTCAGGCTCCCGTTCAAAAAACACCGGCTCAGGGATTGATCAAACCCAAGTCGGAGCCGAGCGAAGAATTCAAACCTGGAAAGCCGAAGCCCGATTTGGAAAAGGCGATCAAGGACAATTTCAGCAACCCAAAAGGTTCTGGAATTGGGGCTGATTTCGGCAATCGTCCCGCGAACCGTCCTCA
>JANNDA010001298.1:0-4900 GCA_031387195.1 Planctomyces sp.
CCATCCGTGCGATTCCACTTTTTTTATCGCACGGATGGCAAAGCCGGAGCACGGATGAAACTCCTGACGCAACAGTTTTGATTCAATCACCTCTCCCCATCCTTCCCAGCTTTCGGGGTTTTCATCATGCCAGCCTGACCCCGGCTCGCGAGCAAAGTGCGTCGTGAAGGCTCTCCCCCCGACGAGTCTGAATTGACCGAAATCACTTTGGGGAAACCGTGCGAGCGATCCGAAATCGGTAGATGCTAAAACCTGGATCGGCAGGTAATTGATATCGAAAAGCGGCGCGAAACGAACGGCCGGCGGAGCGATAAGACGCTCCACGGGACACGCGAGTCGAGCCTTTCAGCGGCGACAATTCGTCCCCCCACGGCCGCGTTGGACGGGCTAGGAGTGGGATAGCCTCCGAACGCATCTTGACACCATTCATGCAGATTCCCTTCCACATCGAACAGGCCGAACGCATTCGGACGGCGTAATCCCACCGGCCACGTTCGTTCGAGACTGTTGGCCAACCACCAGCCGAACTCCGACAAATGCCGTTCGTCTTCACCGAAGAAATATCGAGTCTCCGCCGTTCCGCCACGGCAGGCGAATTCCCATTCCGCCTCAGTCAGCAACCGATATCCGGTTCGCGACAATTGATCCGTCGGCAAAACCATATCGACGTGAATTTGAGCGATCGGCGGATAACACATTTGCTGCTCCGGCACTCCCTCTTGTTCGCTCAGCCAGCGACAGTACTTCGCGCAGTCCAACCACGATACGAAACTCGCCGGGCATTCGGAATTCACGCAGACGTTTGGGTCGGGAGCGTAACTCGGCTGATATCGGCGAAACTGCTCCGCCGTGACTTCATGCACACCGACCGCGAAGCTGCGGTCGATGCGGCGGCGATGTTGTCGCTCATTACCGTCGCGGCGCGGTTCGGTGTCCGGCGAACCCATCAAGAATTCGACCGGTCCTCGAATCTCCAAGAACTCCTGTCCCTGCGAGTTCACCGACCAATCGCTGCCGGCGGGCGGAGTCCGCGACGCCGCGTCATTCAATAACTCCGACAACCCAGACTTCCGAGCCAACCAGGCAATGCCCGCTCGTTCCGCTTGATGCGTCACCTGCGGCCAGCGCGATTGAATGCGGCGTGAGACCTCGTCTTTCTCGGCGACCGACAGCTCGGTCCCGGTGCCGACGAGACTTTGCCAGATCGCTTGCCGAATCACCGGATCATGCGCGTCGTGCTAACGTGACATCGGGAAGTTATTGCGGTCCCGTTCCTAAACTTCCGGCAACACCCACGGCTTTCGCCATTCGGTGCGGCCGCGCAGCGCGTTTGCTTCGGCATCGCCGACAAACGTCTCGGTCGCGGCATCGAGCGTCAGCTTGCGACCGAGTCGCGCGGAGAGGTTGCCAGCGTGGCAGAGCACCGACGCCGGATGACCGATCGTTTCCAGATCGCAGTACGGCTTCGCTCGCGACTTGATGCACTCGATGAAGTTCTGAACGTGCGGGCCTTCGTGGCTGTCCCCTTCGCCCTTGGCGAGCACTTGGCCTCCCTTGCCGTACGCGATCCAGCGCGAATTGCCGAGCACCATGTAGCCTTGATCGCCGAACAGCGCCGAACCTTCCGACTCGCCGAGGTAGCCATACGGAGTCCAGACGCGCATCTCGTAGGTCAGCAGCTTCGGATGTTTGCCATCCTTGACGTTGCCGGAGCCGAACTCGTAGTTGACCTGCAACGTGTCCGGGAACTCTTGAGCGTCATCGAAGTACCACTTGCCGCCGTTCGCAAAGATCGACGTCGGCAGTCCGAGCGGTTCGTCCTTCTGCGCCTCACACGCCGCCGTGAGCACCGCGACCGCCATGTCCAAACGATGCACGCCATCGTTGCCCAGATCGCCGGTCCCAAAGTCATAAAACCAGCGCCAGTTCCCATGAAACCGATTCGGATTGAACGGCTGCTTCTCTGCGGAACCGAGCCACATGTCGTAATCGACTCCGGCAGGCGGCGTCCCATCGGGCCGCACCGGCAAGGCTCCCTGCTTCGAACTTTCCCACGCCTTGGCCACCACGCAGCGGCCGAGCTTCCCGGTCTTCACGAACTCGATCGCCGACTGCATCCGCTCGGTCGAGCGATGTTGCGATCCCATCTGAACGACGCGCTTGTGCTTCCGCATCGCCGCCACCATCCGCATCCCCTCGACGATGTTGTGGCTGTCCGGCTTCTCGACATACACGTCCTTCCCTGCCTGACACGCCAGGATCGTCGGAATCGCATGCCAATGATCCGGCGTCCCGATGACGATCGCGTCGATCGACTTGTCATCGATCAACTTCCGAAAGTCACTCTCCCCGCGCGGCCTTTTCCCCTGCAACTTCTCCGCGTTCTCCAGTCCCTTCGGCAAACGGTTCGCGTCGATGTCCGCAATCGCCACGATCTCCACCGACTTGTTCGCCGCAAACGAAGCAATCAGCGACGCCGCCCGACCCGCAGATCCCATGACCCCGACGCGAATCCGCTCGCTGGCCTGAGCCTTCGCGACTTGATCCAAATGGGACAGCAACACTCCCGAAGCCACGGCCACGGACGAACTCTGCATGAACGATCGACGTGTTTGGGAAGTCATTGCGGCTCCTTTCGGGAAGCGGGAATACGTAGCGACGCCGACCTCAGACCAACGAGTATTTCGACGTCAGACAGTCATCCCCAGACTACCACGACAGTGTCTTGGAGACGCCCCAAATGTCATAGGCCGTGACGGTCGTGGTGAATTTGGAGCCGGAGTTCCCGCCGACCCAGGTCTTGGGGATCACCAGGTCAGTCGCGAAGCTGGCCGCCGTCGGCCCGAATGAGATCGGCGAGATGTACGGCTTGGTTTTGTCGGGAGTGTCCAACGCGGCGTTCGTCGTGGCGTCGAAGCCGATTCGCTCGTTGAAGTCCAACGTGTGCTGGGCCACGATCGCGTTCGTCAATTTCTTCACGATCCGCACCTCGAACCGGTTCAGCAACGGTTGGTCATCGAGGCAAGTGAAGCGAACCTTGCCGTCGATCTTGCTGGTCGGCTTGGTGGACACCAACAGAGCCATGCTGCTGCTCACGAACGGGACGGTCAAAAACATTGGATGCACATGCGGATCGAAGCCGAAATTGTTGGCTCCGTACTGCGAGGTTGGATTGGCGAGTTGCCATTCCAGCGAGTAGGGCGCGCCGGCGCGGATTTCCCAGTGCAAATGGTCGCCGATAGCCGTGCCGGAGTGTCCCACTTGGCCAATCTCCGTTCCCCGAATGACAGCGGGCGTTTGTCCGGCGGCATCAGCGGCTTGCAGCGCCGGCGTCACGCTGCTGAGGTGCATGTGGAACGTGTAGAAGTGATTCAACGTGCGGCCGGCGTAAACCACAGACACGGGGAAGTTGTGTTTGAGGATCACCGTCAAGCCGCCGTCGGGATACGTCGTCACATTGAACAGCGTCCCGTCGAGTGCGGCCAGGACCGGCGTCCCTTCCGGAGCATCGATGTCGATGCCGCGATGCCAGTCATACAGCCCGGACGAGGCTTTGATCCGCGGCCCGAACGTAGACTCGACCGCGTCGAACGTCGAGCCGGACACGGGCCACAATGCGTTGGCTCGAAGACCCTGAAATGCCACCGTGAGGTTGTTCGTCTGCGCCCAAAGCGAATCGGCTCCGAGCCCGCACACGAAAATCATGGCCAGCGCTACTCGAATCAAACGTCGTTGCAACATGGTTTGTTCCTTTCTGTGAACGTCCCGTTTGCGTGACCTATCGGCGAACCACTCCTGAGTCGAGACTATTTGCCGGTGACGATGAACTCAACAGAAGCGTGACAGTTTGTGGTCGAGTTGCCGAAAGACGTCAGGGCCTGGAAAACTGACTATTGCGCACCAATCCAGATCGGAAGTTTCGCGTGGCCGATGGTGACTGCCTTCACGTCGACAGGAACATTGGATTCGAAGGTGACGGCATTCGCGAGCGTTTCGCCTCGGATGTATTCACCCCAGTTTTGCAGCGCGGCGAGCACGTCGGCATCGTCGGTCGCATAGCAAACTTTGATGCGCGCTTGGATTTCGAGACCGGCGTCTTTGCGGAGTTGTTGGACTTGGCGGACGAAGTCGCGGGCGATGCCTTCTTGGAGCAGCTCCGGCGTCAGGTGCGTGCTCAGCGCGATTTGGACGCCGCGTTCGTCGGTGCTGACCCACTCGGCGGCTTGTTGGGTGGTGATGACGATGTCGGTTGGCAGCAGCACGACCTCGGTGTCGGCGACCTTCAGCGTGACGCTTTCGCCTCGGCGGAGCGGGGCGAGCGTGTTGGGGTCGGTGGCCGCGAGCGTTTGGGTGATCGCTCCCAGCAGCTTGCCGTACTTGGGGCCGAGGGCTTTTTGGTTCGGCTTGTAGACGTAGCTCACCAGGTCGTCGAGGTGGTCGCAGCTCGTCAGCTTTTTGAGGTTGAGTTCTTCCGCGATGACGTCGGCCAGCCGTTCGATGGCGGCTCGCTGCTGCGGGTCGGGGCAGGCGAAGCGGAGTTCGGCCAGCGGCTGACGGACTCGCAGATCGGCCTCTTCCCGCAGCTTGTGACCCAGCTTCACCACGAGCTGTGCGAGGGCCATCCGCTCGTTGAGTTCGGGGTCGAGAAGGGCCATGTCCGACTGTGGATATCGGCAGAGATGGACAGATTCGGGCGGCCATGCGTCCTGGTGAAACAACATCGCCGGTAGAGAGTGGCCACCATACTTATCGCAGAGAGCATCAAGCATCTGCTTCTTTTCGTCTTCCGATCCCAACGACCGCATGGGACCAACGACGAGGTTTTGATACATCCGCTCGCAGGCAAATGGGATTAACGGGGCGAGCAACTTTGTCAGCGTAACGAGAACACGGTAGAGAG
>JANNDA010001340.1:0-1840 GCA_031387195.1 Planctomyces sp.
GGGCTTCTGCACTACGACAACCAAGCTATTGAGTAACGAAGCACGTAGTGCAATAGCCCTGAACCACCGAGGCAAGCTCGGTGGGGCCTGACTCGCTCAAACCAACTCTGCGATCGGAGTGCCTTGGTAGAGGATCGGCACCGGACGACCGGCGTGCATGAAGACTCGATCGGTGGCGATCCTCTACCAAGGCTCTCCGATCGCAGAGTTGGTGTGAGCGAGTCAGGCCCCACCGAGCTTGCCTCGGTGGTTCAGGGCTATTGCACTACGTGCTTCGTTACTCAATAGCTTGGTTGTCGTAGTGCAGAAGCCCGAAATCCACTGAGACAAGCTCAGTGGGGGTGTTTACCCGAGCTCTCGCGAAACTCGCGTGGCGGACGGGCTTTGTCACGTGGTCGCAGAAACCTGCCAATTGCGGCGACGGCTAACATGAGTGGCACATATTGGCGTGGATTTCGCGCGACCATGAAGATCGCCACCATGATTCCAATCAACGTCGTGATCGAGACGTTGGCCCACTTGCCCAGTGTTCCGTCCTTCGGCAAGGCCATCCACAGCGCGGTCAGCACAAGCCCGACTCGAGTGAAAATCCCCCGCCACATGTTGACTTCGTCTTCTTCGTAGAAAAACGCCGCCCCCGCACCAATCAAACTAGCGAGGGCCAGCACACCGACCAAACGGCGGTTGATCGTGACGGTTTGATTCTCGGACACGGTGGCTCTTGAGTAAGTGGAGTTGATTGGCACATCCAGCGTTCACGACCTCAGCATTCTGTGGCCGAACATCGAATAGCTCAACCAACGTGTGAAACGTCAGGCGAACGGGGACCACGCGAGTCATTCTTCAAAGCCCACAACGACAGAAACTCGAACGCGAGGTTCGCGGCCAGGATGGATGTGATCTGGCTCGGATCATACGGCGGTGAGACTTCGACAAGATCGAAGCCGATCAGGTTCAAGTCACGCAGGCCGCGAACCAGTTGCAGGATCTGGTGGCTCGTGAGTCCGCCGACTTCCGGAGTTCCGGTTCCCGGAGCAAACGCCGGATCGACGGCGTCGATATCGAGCGTCACATAGGTTGGCTTCGAGCCAAGACATTGACGCACTTCGCTGAGGATCGACGTCACTCCGCGCGAATGCACTTCGTCAATCGTCAGCATCTGCGCACCGAGTTGTTTCGCGTCCTCGTAATCTTGGGGACCGGCTGTCGGCCCGCGAATGCCGATTTGAAAATAGGCCGACGTGTCGATTAGACCTTCCTCGATGGCTCGACGAAACGGAGTTCCATGGCTGAATTTGAAACCGGGATATTCTTCGTCCCAGGTGTCGGGGTGCGCGTCAAAGTGGACGACTGCCAGCGGACCATGTTGAGCGACATGAGCACGCAAGAGCGGCAGGGAGATTGAATGCTCGCCGCCGAGAGTGATCAGTCGAGATCCCTGTTGCAGAATCGTCTTCGCTGTTGCCTCGATCGCCCGATGCGTCGCACTCACATCCACCGGCACGACATCGACGTCGCCATAATCGACCACATTCAGTCGCTCGAACGGCGCGACTCCCAGCGCGTTGTTGTAGCCCCACAACAAGAGCGACTGTTCGCGAATGGCTCGCGGCCCGAATCGTGTTCCGCTGCGGTACGACACCGTGCTGTCGAACGGCACTCCGAGAATCGCCACATCGACTCCCGCCAGCTCGCGCGACTGCGGGCGTCGTCCAAACGTGGCGATCCCCTGAAACGGTGGAGCGGAAAATGATGAGCCGGTGGAGGTCATGAAAATGGCTGCGTCTATTTGGTGACTGAGGCCAGCGAGTTTGTTGCACACGTGTTTTGGCGAGCGGGG
>JANNDA010000598.1:0-1866 GCA_031387195.1 Planctomyces sp.
TTCAAATCCCAGTGATGATCCCAGCCACCGAAATGCACGGTGACGAACGTCGAACCCGCCTCGACCAGCCGTCGTGCGAGCAACGTGCTTTGTCCCCAGTTGTGGCGGCCATAACGATCGCGGAGCCGTGGATCTTCTTGACCGATATCAAATGCCTTGCGAGCGCGAGCACCAGAAACAAACTCGAACGCATCGTTGTCGAAACGGTCCATCGCCGTGAACAGCCCGCGCCGCTCGACCGATCGCGGGATTTGATCCAACAGGCGGTTCAGGTCGCGGCGATGCTCCAGCCGATCGACACTCATGCCCGGTGCGAGGTTGAGATTCTGCACCTGATAGTTCGCTTGATTCGGATCGCCACCCGGCTGGAACGGATCGTATTGCACACCCAGAAAGTTGCCGCCGAAGTATCCGGGAACAAGTCCGATGCTGGCGGCATACGGCACCGCGACGTAACTCGGCATGCTCGGATGACGAGCCCCTCGTTCGCGAGCGATGATCGAACCGAGGCTCGGAAACTTTCCGCCATTCGCCGCTCCGCTGACGCCCATGTGCTTCGAGGTCAGCATCAAATGGCCGCCAGAGAAGTGATCGCCGTTGTCGTGATACAGCGACCGCACGATCGAAAACTTATCGGCGACCTGAGCCTGCATCGGAAACAGCTCGCTGATCTCGAAGCCATCCACGTTGGTCTTGATCGGCTGCCAGATTCCACGCACTTCGGACGGTGCTTCCGGCTTCATGTCGTACAAGTCGAGATGACTCGGTCCGCCGTCGAGCCAAATCAAAATCGCGGAGGTGTCCTTCTTCGATCGTCCGTCGGCTGCCGAAGCGGCTTTCGCTCGCAAAATGTCGCCGAGCCCAACGCTGGCCATTCCAGCGACGCCCAGTTGCACAAAGCTCCGGCGATTCAAGCCGTCGCAGTATTTGTTCGAGTTACCGGCATCGACCTTGAGCATCATGGGTTCCATTCGGCGGGGCGAGCATCCCATTCGTAGTGCAAGCTTCCAGCTTGCCACTCCCAATCAGAATGCTGCGAGATCAATGTGTGGCCAACGTCACTGATATCGGCCAGCGAGAGACGAACGCATTATTAGGCTCTGATGCGTTTGACTCAAGACCACAGAACGTAGCACAGTCGGCTCGCCTGTGCCCTGCCCCAATGAAATCACAGGCGAGCCGCCCGCGCTACGACTGATGGAGCGGTTCGGTCATGCCGGTTATGCTGGCTCGCGTCGTCCGAGCGTTCGTGTTTCGTCGTTCATTGGGGAGCCCATCATGAAGCGTTGCCTTATTGTCGTCCTGTTGAGTTTGATCGGATTCACGAACGTCGTCCGAGCCGAATTGACCTCCGGACCAGGTGCGGGCATGAAGCTCGAAGCATTGAAAGTCTTCGTGGCGACCGGTGATCTCGCTGGCAAAGAGGTGGAGTTCATCGCCGAGCGAAAAGAGAAGCCGACCGTTTACGTCTTCGTTCCGGCGGAAAAATTTTCGCGACCGATGGCTCGGTTCTTGAAGACGCTCGACGAGAAACTGCATGCCGAGCGAACCGACATCGACATCATCGTGGTCTGGCTCACAGACGACGTCGCAAAGACCAAAGAGCGTCTGCCGCGCGTACAAGAGTCGCTTAAGCTGAACCGCACCGCGTGGTGTGTCTATCCCGGCGAGAAGACCGGCCCCAACACGTGGGGCATCAACCCGGACGCCGACCTCACGCTCGTCATCGCTGACGGCCCCAAGTCCACAGTGAGTCGCGGCTATCACTCGATCAACGAAACCGACACCCCGAAGGTCTTTGCGGACCTTCCTGCCAAAAAGTAATCCTGTTCCACGCGCAGCGCCTATGTAGGACGGGCACTCTTG
>JANNDA010001388.1:0-3170 GCA_031387195.1 Planctomyces sp.
GGTCATCTGGGCGCTTCGCGATGAACGGCTTGAACAAGCTCGTAATGCACGACGTCAAACGCGTCAGACCCTTCGCGAGAACGCACTCAATGCCGCACCGTGGATCTTACGAACGCTGAGCTCGGCGGAAACGAGCGGGGGTTTGCACCCGTCGTTTTCGCGAGCAACGCATCCATTGTCCGACGACTTGTCAGAGAGTGTTGTCGCGGTCAAACAGGCTCTGGCCGACATGCGGGCGGGTGATCGCGGTCGTCCCGCCGAGCAAGTGATCGCCGAGCTTCGGCAACGTCTCGAAGCATCGGCGCGATCATGACGTTCAACGTCGTCTTGCTCAGCCGTGCCGAAACGGAGTTAGCGGACATCGCCGTCTGACTTTCAGAACGGTCTCCCGACGGAGCCATCCGCTGGCTGGACGCCTTTGACGCCGCCCGACAATCGTTGTCAGCGAACCCACAAAGTTGCGGCCTTGCTCCCGAAAACGACGTGGTTGATGAGGAGATTCGACAAATCTTCTTTCGAACGCGCCACGGCCAACCGTACCGAGCGGTCTTCACCATCATCGATGATGAGGTCCGCGTCCTCCACGTTCGCGGTCCACATCAGCGACCGCTTCGCGCTGACGAACATTGAACAGTTGCGAGCGGAGCGCGAGGCCCTGAGTCTGCTTCACTTCCTGCGAGCCCACGACCAACCGCAGTCCGAATGGCTCAACGCCATCACCTCCGACCAAACCCTCAGCGCCCCCGTCCGCCAACGCGCCCTGCAATTCGCCCGCGATTGGAAGCGGTAGGAAGATCCAACGCGCGATGGTATTCGGCACAGAGTTCAAATACCTTGATGACGCACACCCAAACGCATTCCGCAGCGCGGAGGAACGACCATGAATGAACCGACGTTGGAATCACTGGCTCAGCGCGTCGACGCACTTGAGCGAGAATTGCGAACTCAACGCGCCACGGAAACGAAAAAAGACTGGCGGCGTGTGGTGGGGATCGCGGGTGAAAGCGAATTGATGCGCCAAATTGATGACGAGGGGCGAAGAATTCGCGAAGCGGAACGCGAGGACGCTCGCCGGGAGCCGACCGCATGATCCTCTTGGATACCGATCACGCCACGTTGCTCAAGTATCCTTCGGGAATTCGCCGCGACCGGCTCCGTGAGAAACTCGATCGTCTGCCCAGCGAAGAAACGGTCGCCGTCACGATTGTCACCGTCGAAGAACAAATGCGAGGTTGGTTGGCCAGCCTTGCGAAAGAACGAACCTCGCAACGCCAAGTGGCTCCCTATCGGGAATTGGCGACGCTCTTCGAGTTCTATTCCCAATTCACGATCGTTTCGTTTGATGATCGTGCGGCGAGTCAATTCGACGTGCTCCGGTCGAAGAAGATTCGCATTGGAACGATGGACCTCAAGATCGCCGCGATTGCGCTGGTCCACCAGAGCGTGCTCCTCTCCGCCAACATCTGCGACTTTGAACAAGTTCCCGGTCTACGCGTCGAGAACTGGCTCGATTGAGAACGCCTCCCACGGCGTTGGTTTTGAGACGCTCGGCCGTGGACTCCGAAGTTGCGAGCGGAGCGTGAGTCCCCGAGTCAGCTTCACATGCTGCGATCCCAGTTCCCCCCGCAGTCCGAATGTCTCGCCGCCCTCTCGGCGGACCAGACCCTCAGCGAACGTCGTCCGTTTCATCCCTTCACGATCGAACTGTCCGGTGGCCAGCGATTTGAAGTCGATCATCCACACGTCTTAGCCGATCACGACGGTCTGGCCTTTTTCCTGGCTCCGAGAAGGATTTTCTATTTGTGTGACCACTAAAGTGTGTCAACGATCCTTGGCGGCAAGGCGAATACGGCGGCGTAGAACCATCGCCAGACAAATCGCCGGTTCTGAAGCGGATTCACTTCCTGCGAGACCAGGACCAAGCTGGCAGTGCTTGGAAGACGGCGTTTACGCGCAGCGTTCGAGCATTCCCACCGGGACATAGAACTTCGCGTAGCAGCGACCGTCGGAGTAGCGGACGCCGCGTGTGTCTTCAACGAGCACGGTTGCTCGTTTGGTGACACGATTCACGACGCCGACATACGGCGAGCCTTCCAGCACGAACTTCACGCGGTCGCCAGGGCGGATGCCGAACTTTTCGCGAGCACGCTCGTCCGGTGTGATGAGCTGATGCGTCGATTCGGTGTGTCCAAAGAAGCGACCGGTGATTCCTCGGAAACGCGGAGCGGCACAACACGAGGCTTGCCACAGCAGCATCTCGACCAAGTGGATTAACTCGTGCTCAAAGACTCGGAGCAATGCATCCAACCGATTGTGGCAAGTCAGGCCGGTGACTTTGATTGGTCGATCGACGTCAGCGAACGTTTGAAACAGCAGCGTTGATGAGACGGCGATCTCAAAACGAGGGACCGGCGAAATCCCACGAGCCACTCGCTCGACGAAACGAGTCGTCTTACCACCCGCGCGAGTCATCCTCGGCGAGACACGAAATTCCAGCGGGCTTCCCATTTCTCGCAGAGTCCGCTGACACGTTCCACCAAAGAAAGTCTGGTCATACTGAGCAAACAGAAACGCCAAGTCTTCATCGCACATCGCGGTGAAATTCGGATTGTCGATGTACCGCGACGAATTCAGGACGGCGCACACTATCGCTTGCGACCGTTCTTCTAATTCCGGCGTCAGGATCAATGACGTTTCGACCAACCGTCTCAACTCTGGTAACATCCATTTTCCTCCGTGAGGTTCCGCTGAAGTCGCGGGATTCTGTCGGGCATCGGCCAGTCTGTGAAGACCTCCTGCCGTCGCGATCCGTGAGAGAAAAGCCGCGCAACGTTGATCTCCTCATAAAGCGGGCGTCGCCCGCAACCCAATGACTGACGAGTCGAGCATTTGAGATTTGAGGTTTGAACATGGGAGGAGGCCACAGCCGCAGCAACCATTTTTCAATCTCCAATTTCCAATCCTCAATTTTCAATTCCCCCCCAAACATACGCAATAAACGCACATGCTTCAGGCAAAGTCTCCAATTCCCATCGCTTGCTAAGGTCATCCATGCCAGCCATCTTTGAGTTTCCGCACACGGTTCAATCGCATGAAATCGACGGCCAAGGGCACGTCAATAACGTCGAATATCTGCGCTGGCTGCAGGACGCAGCGGTCGCACATTCCGC
>JANNDA010001406.1:0-2914 GCA_031387195.1 Planctomyces sp.
GTGACTTTCCCGCGAAACGCGACCGCTCGCGGCCATTTGAGTATCTCGATTTCTTGCGACACCTGAAAAACGCTCGTGAGAGCAACGCTTTTTGTTTCAACCGATTAAGACGATCCTGAAAGTCATACAGTCGAACTAGTGGTTCGCCAATCGTGTATTGAGAGGTAGTTGAAGTCGTGAAACGACAGCGCAACCAAGAGTAACCAAGAGTTTCGCGATCGCAGAGACAGCGAACAGTGCGAGTCGTAACGGTAACACATTGCCGGATCGCGGCACGTCTTGATCGTCGGAATAGCAGCGCGACGCCTGGCAGGTCAGTTCAAAGGCCTGCTGCAATGACTCCGAAGCAGTCAGAAAACTGGGCAATCCGACAGCGGCATCTTTGGAATAATCCACGACGTCGTCGATGATCTGGCACTGCATCACGATTCCAAACAAGATTGCCAAATCACCCTCGGCACGAACGGTCTGAATTCCGTCGTCCAGGCAGTCCAGGCCGAACACCGTTGTGGTCAACACTCCCAGCGACAACCGCACGACGTCCTCACGGTAAGTCCTCACTCTTTGAAACTGCATTCGATTGCCACCAGGATCTGGGCGTCGTCGCTCCAGTTCCTGAATTCGTCGCCAGTATTCCTCGGCGGTCGAACCGAATCCCGCCTCCTCCAGAAGCTGCCGCGTCCTGTGAAACTCCTGCGGGCAAAACTTCTTGCCATCGAAAGCGGCATTCGCGCAGGCTCCGAAGTCCAGCAGCGTGGCCAGCAGTCTGATGCGCTGAATGGGTAATCTCTGCGACGTGCGAAGCCTGTGGAACGTGTCAAAGGCCATGAGGCATAAGACTCGCAACGGTGTCCTCGGCCTGGCCGCGAAGAAGAGTGGCAGGCCGCGCAGAAAGCTGGTGACGGCGACCAGCAGTGCCGAGATCCTACCGGACTTCGGCGTGCCGCCATTCGAACGGCTGTTCGCTGTCAAGTTCATCGCTCGGCCTTTCTGTCCCGTCGCCATTGGCATCACACATAGCACAAGATGACTTCCCGAGGGCACCGCCAACGAATCGGCACCAAGTCACTCACACCGCGACTGACGACCAGTTTGGTCGATCCACATTGATGCGTCAAAAAACAATACGGATAAAAAATGGCTCCGGGAAACAAGCGGTCCCGATACTCGAAGGCCACGCATTGGCAGCCATGCAGATGCCCCGCCAGCACCAGGTCGTAGCCGCAATGACGCGCCGTCTTCCAGATGCGAGGATTGTGGGCGCACAGAATTCGGACATCGCCGTCGGGTAAAGTCATTGACTGGCCTTCAGGGCCGGAGACCGAAATCACGCGAGAACCATGCGTGACTTGGCTGGTGCTGTCGTGAATCCATTCTCCTCCGCCATTGATCACGGCGTCGCGGACTTGATCCAGGCCGACATGGCTGTCGTGATTGCCTCCCACGGCCATCACCGGTGCCACTTCGCAAAGCGAGCCGACCAGATCGCAAAGCCCGCTCAATTCCGTGGCCCGATCAACCAGATCACCGCCCAAAAGGACCACATCGGGTTCCGAATGGCGAGCGGATTCGATGATCTGTCGGCACAGAGTTTCAGAACGACGATGCCGCAGATGAATATCGCTCACATACAACAAGCGACACGCATCGTGCTGCGGCGACAGGCGTTCTTCGCGAATGTGTAGAGCCTTTTGCAGCCCGATTTCCAGCAGTCCGGCAGACAATTCTGAGCTCCCTTTGAATGGATCTCATCTCAATGGGTCATTGCTTGACAGTGTGTGGCATACGTCCTGTCGCAGCGACTTGCTGAATAATTTCCCGAAGACTCTGCAATCGTTGACCCATTTGACGAGCCGCACAACCGCTGGTTCTTGTGAACCAAAGAATCTTAGCGAAGCCATGTGGAACGAAGAGTTGCCGACTCAATTCTTCAAGGGCCATTTACGATAAGAGGAATCCCGGCAACCCCCCGTAGAGGTCTCCCGCGAAGCGCGATGTTTGGCTGTCGCCGAAAGAGGTTGTGGGGATGCCGAAGAGATTCAGCAGTTCGAGATACAAGTTGGCCATCGGAGCTTTCTTGTCGAACACCAGATGCCGGCCGGTCTTCAAGACTCCGCCCGCTTTGCCGGCGAGCACGACGGGGTAGTCGTCGCGACCGTGGCCTCCGTCGGACATGTACGACGTGTAGAGCAGCAGCGTGTTGTCGAGCAGTGAGCTGCCTCCCTCGTCGATGTCGCGCAGCTTGCGGACGGTTTCGGCGAAGAGTTGCGCGTACCAGGCGTGAATCTGGCGGCAGGCTTCGCGCGCGATCGGATCGGCGTGGTCGCGTTTCGATGAACGAGATCCGCTTCTCGACCGAACGCACCGACTCCAAGTATTGATCGAGCTTCTGTTGATCACCGCGTCCCAAACCGCATCGCAGATCATTCGCCTGACCGAGCACCAGATCAAGCACGCTGCGGTCGAGCGACTCGTTGCTCGGAGCGGTCGCGGTTTCGACGGGGCCAGTTTCCGCGCGGCGTTTCCAATTCGGCACGACCGGCTGCCGGCCGCGAAACATCCGGTCGAAGATCAGCCGCGGATTCCCCTCATACGGCACGACCGAGTCCCGTGACCGGAACGAGTAATTCTTCTCACCGCCATTCAACCCAATCTCCAGCGACGGCAGATGCCACTCGCGCCGGAAACAGCGACTCGAAGAACGGCAGAGAGAGAATCGCTCCCGTACTGCGAAGCATCGCTCCCGCCTCAAGCTGAGCGACCGCCTTCCGCCAGAGTTTGCGTTGCCGAGCCGCCATCTTATCGTCGGCGATCGCCGCGAAGTTGACGTTGCCTGAATTGTCGTCCGCCCCATGACACTTCACGCAGCGGGCCTGCACGATCGGGCGGATGTCAGATTGAAAGCTCGGTTCCG
>JANNDA010000209.1:0-3642 GCA_031387195.1 Planctomyces sp.
AGCGGCAAGGCGCTAGCCGCCGGTCTGCCGGGAACACCGGCGGCTAGCGCCGTGCCGCTCACGAAGAGTGCTTTGGCGAAAGCCGAGATTGCCGAGCAGTGGGCGTGGCAGTTGTTGCGTCGCTGGGGTGTTGTGTTCAAAGATTTATTGGCTCGCGAATCGGGAGCACCGTCGTGGTTTGAGTTGTTGCAGGTCTATCGACGGTTGGAAGCACGCGGAGAGATTCGCGGTGGTCGCTTCGTCGCGGGTGTGGCCGGTGAGCAGTTTTCGATGAGCGAGTCGATTCGGCAACTGCGGTTGCTGCGCGACAGTGGGCCGTCGCAGGAAATGATTGTCATCTCGGCGGCTGACCCGCTGAACTTGGTCGGCGTACTCGATGATCAGCCGCGAGTCCCCAGCATTGCCTCGCACAAGTTGGTCTATCTCGACGGTCGCTGCATTGGGACGTCGATCGCCGAACAAATTTGGTTGTCTCCCGAGGTGTCGGAATCTCAGCAACCGATCGTGCGGCAGTTACTGGAACGGGGCAAGGCGGGCGATGTCGCAGTCGCATCGACTCCGCGCGCGGATCAAACGATTGATCGGAGTGTGCGGGAAGCGAAGCCGACGAGTACACGTGCCGTCGTGAAACTTCCGCCCGCGGGATTGGAACGGAGTCGGCGAGTGCCGTGACGGACTGCGGCACACTAAACTCTGCGCGGTCACGAATGAGATGCTTTTGGCGAGCCGGGTGCGTTAGCCCCCGGACAGAACGGCACGCGAATCAGTCCGGGGGCTAACGCCCAATGGCACTTACTTGAGTAGCGGTACGGCGCGAGCCGTCCGGTTGAAGCGAGATCAAACTCGACACTACCGGGCGGCTTTCGCCGCTCCGCTACTCGCCCGATTCTAAAGTAAGTGCCATTGGGCTAACGCCGCCCGGCTCGCCAAATCTCTCATGACCGCCCTGGCTGACGCTTCGGGTTAGTGTGATGCGACGCTTGTTGCTGCTCCACAAGCTGGCAGCTTGTGGCGATGGATTGGGCGAGTTGGCGTCTGCGTTCAAGTCGGCCAAATTTTCTTGGTGCCGCGAACTCTGCGAAATCTGCGGAGAAACGAGGGCTCTCGGTGATCGACACGGGGTTTGCCTAGTGTCCGGGCACGCTGATTGCTTTGATCCTGTTGGTTTCATACAGAAGGCTCAGATTATGGATTTGGAAAATACGGCGACCTCGCGCAAAACGATCGTCGTCATCGGCAACGGAATGGTCGGGCAACGCTTCTGCGAGAAGCTGGTTGAGTTCGATACGGCCAAGCAATTTCGCATTGTCACGTTCTGCGAAGAGCCGCGGGCCGCGTATGACCGAGTGGGACTGACCTCCTTCTTCGCCCATCGCGATGCCGAAAAGCTGATGATGGCGCGGATGGACTGGTATCACGAGAACGGCGTCGAGATTCATCTCGGCGATCGCGCGTGTGCCGTGGACCGCGAGCAGAAAATTGTCCGGTCGCAAAAGGGAGTCGAGATCAAGTACGACTTCGTGATCATGGCGACTGGCTCGTACCCGTTCGTGCCGCCGGTGCCGGGATTCAATAAACAAGGCGTGTTCGTTTACCGCACGATCGAAGACCTGAATCAGATCATCGAACATTCCAAGAAATCGAAACGCTGTGCCGTCATCGGTGGCGGGCTGTTGGGGCTGGAAGCGGCGAAAGCGGCGTTCGATCTGGGCTTGGAAACTCACGTCATCGAGTTCGCTGGGCGGCTGATGCCGCGGCAGATCGACGACGCTGGCTCGCGCACGCTGATCAAGAAGATCGAATCGCTCGGCGTGACCGTGCATCTCAACAAGTCCACGAAGGAAGTGCATGGCAACGGCAAAATCGAGCGGATGGAGTTCAACGACGGCTCGACGCTCGACGTCCAGATGATCATTGTCTCGGCCGGCATTCGCCCGCGCGATGACTTGGCGAAAGAGATCGGCATTGAGGTCGGTCAGCGCGGCGGCATCACCGTCAACGATCAACTCTGCACCTCCGACCCGACCATCTTCGCGATCGGCGAGTGTGCTCTGCATCGTGGCATGATTTATGGACTGGTTGCTCCCGGCTACGAGATGGCCGAAATCGTCGCGGCCAACTTGACCGGCGCGGATCGGCATTTTTCCGGAACCGACCTATCGACGAAGCTCAAGCTAATGGGCGTCGATGTCGCGTCGTTCGGCGATTACGAGGCTCCAGCGGATCGCGGGATTCCGATCGCGTTCGAGGATTCGTTCAGCGGGGTCTACAAAAAACTGATCTTCAATCCGGAAGGGACCAAGCTGCTGGGCGGCGTCCTGGTCGGCGATGCGTCCGAGTACGGCACCTACTCGATCATGGCCAAGAGTGGCTCAACTTTGCCGTGCAAGCCGCATGAATTGCTCGTCGGCTTGGCGGGCGGAGCGGCACTCGGCGGCGTGGACGGGATGCCGGAGTCGGCTCAGATTTGCTCGTGCAACAACGTCACCAAAGAGCAAATCTGCGCGGCGATTCGCGACAACGATCTCGACTCGGTCGCGGCCGTCAAGAAATGCACGCGAGCCGGGACCGGCTGCGGTGGTTGTATGCCGCTTGTCACGGACTTGTTCAACGCCGAACTGAAGAAGGCGGGCAAAGCGGTCGTCAATCACTTGTGCGAGCACTTCCCGCTGTCGCGCACCGAATTATTCGCGCTCATCAAGCTCAGGGAAATTCAATCATTCGACGACGCGATTGCTCAGTGCGGTCGCGGCAACGGCTGCGAAATCTGCAAGCCGGCGGTGACTTCCATCCTGGCTGGGCTGTGGAACGACAGTATCGCGAAGCCGGAACATCAATCGCTTCAAGACACCAACGATCGCTTCCTCGCCAACATGCAGCGCGGCGGGCTGTATTCGATCGTGCCGCGCGTGCCGGGCGGAGAAATCACGCCGGAGAAGCTCATCGTTCTGGGCGAAGTCGCGAAGAAATACGGGCTGTACTCGAAGATCACCGGCGCTCAGCGCGTCGATCTGTTCGGAGCTCAGGTGCAAGACCTGCCCGACATTTGGGAGCGGCTGGTCGATGCCGGCTTTGAGAGCGGTCACGCCTACGGCAAGGCGCTCCGCACGGTGAAGAGCTGTGTCGGAACTTCCTGGTGCCGCTTCGGCGTCCAGGACTCGACGTCCTTCGCGATCCGGATCGAGGAGCGCTACCGCGGCATGCGTTCGCCGCACAAGCTCAAGTCCGCGGTGTCCGGCTGCATCCGCGAATGTGCCGAGGCGCAGAGCAAGGACTTCGGTTTCATCGCCACCGAGGAGGGCTGGAACATCTATGTCTGCGGCAACGGCGGCTCGCGGCCGCGGCATGCGGACCTGCTCGCAACGGGCGTCTCCGACGACGAGGCGATCCGCCTGATCGACCGCTTCCTGATGTACTACATCCACACCGCCAACCCCCTCGAGCGAACCGCGCCCTGGCTCGACCGCCTCGACGGCGGCATCGAGTACCTGAAGAGCGTCGTGATCGGCGACGTGCTCGGGATCGCCGCCGACCTCGAGCGCGACATGGCGAAGCTCGTCGACAGCTACCAGTGCGAGTGGAAGGAGGTCGTCGAGAATCCGGAGCGGCGGGCGCTCTTCCGGCATTTCGCGAACTCCGAGG
>JANNDA010000033.1:0-2707 GCA_031387195.1 Planctomyces sp.
TGATTTGCTCCATCAGCGTTGTCCGCGCGAACAACGTCGAATCCCGTCCGGCTCGTCTCGCGGAGCGAGACGGCTACGTTCGTACGGCATACGCTTTGCAAATCAGCGTCAACTCTGCGCTCGGCTCGTCTCGCGGAGCGAGACGGCTACGTTGACGGCAGCGTGATGACGATCTCCGTGCCTTCCTGCCGCGATTCGCTGACGGCGATCAGGCCGTCATGTTCGTCGATGATCCGTTTGCTGATCGCCATGCCGAGTCCGGTGCCGGTCGGTTTCGTGGTGAAGAACGGCTCGAAGATTCTTTGGCGTTGTTCGGGACTCAGGCCGGGGCCGTTGTCGGAAATGGAAAGCTGCCAGGCCGGGCGGCCGTCGAGCGTTGTCAGTTTCCAAGTGATCTCGATTCGCACGGGATCGGCGCACGCGGCCAGCGAGTTCTCAAAGATGTTGCGGAAGACTTGTTCGACTCGGCTGGCATCAACCGAGCAACGCGGCGTCGGGCCGGAAGTTGGCAGGCGGAACGAGACTTTGCGGCCTTGCCGGGTCCAGACGAGATTCTCCCACGTCTCTTCGAGGATATTGCGCAGGTCGTGATCGGCTCGTTGCAGTCGGATCGGTGCGGCGTAGTTACGGACCTCCTCGAACAGTTCTTGCAGTTTCTTTTGCGCCTTCTGCACGCGGGCGATCAAGTCCAGTGAGTCCTGCTGTCCTTGCAGGTTGAGGCTGAGCATCTCCAAGCAGGCTTCACTGCGCTGCAGCGCGTTGCGGCTTTCGTGGACGAGGCCGGTCATCATCTGGCCGATCGCGGCGAGTCGTTCGGCTTGCAACATGCGGGCATTCGCGGTCTTCAACGCGAGTTCAGCCTGTCGCTTTTCAGCCAGTTGTCGCAGGCGAGCACGCAACGTGTCGGCATCGACTGGCTTGATGAGATAGTCGGACGCTCCGTTGCGCAGCGCGGCGACGGCTCCGGTCAAATCTTCGTAGCCGGTGACGATCACGATGGCCGCCTGCGGCGCGAGTTGTCGCAATTGTGGCAGGAAGTTTTCGGAGTTGCCGTCCGGCAGTTTGCGGTCGAGCACGATCGCGAAGTATTCGTCCCACCGCGCTTCGCGCAAGGCTTGGCCGAAGGTCTCGGCGGCCTGCACGCGATAGCCGTCCATTTCGAGAATGTCGGTCAAGTTGCTGCGTGTGTCGGGATCATCTTCCACAACGAGCAACGACAACGGCCCCAAGACGTCGCGATCGGAGGTCTCGACCGAGTTTTGAGGCATGAAACAAATCCGTGGCGATGAGGTTGGTCGTTTAACCGCAACGCCTTCGGGGTGCGCGCGTGTGGGTGTTCCACGCCGCGCCCACGCCGATGGCGTAGCGGTTAAACGGAAGGAGTCGTCCAGCGTTGCAGCGTATCGAGAAACTCGGCCATTTCGAGCGGCTTGTAGAAAAAGATGTCCACGCCGGGAAGCGAGTTCTGCTCCAAGCGTTGGCTCAGTTCGTGGCGATATCCCGTCAGCAGCATCGTCCTGGCCTGCGGATGCTGGATATGGATTTGTTCCAATAACTTCAGGCCATCGGCATCGGGCAGTCGCCAATCGACCAGCACGATCGGGAACTCTTGACGGTCCATTTGCCGAGCCGCCTCCTGGGCCGACCCAGCGATGCCGACTCGGAACGACCGCTCGCGCAGCACGTCGTACAAACTGGCACAGAAGTCGTGATCGTCGTCCACGATCAGCAACAGCGGTTGCTTCGCCGCTTCGGAAATCATGGGGAGCAGCGCCGGGACATCAACCGGTTTTGGCAGGATGCGCCACACACCGAGTTGTTCGGCACGCTCGTGCGTCTCGGCGTCCGCGAAGCCGGTGATCAAGATCGCGAGCGTGGATGCCGAGCGGCGCTTCAACTCGCGATAGAGTTGCAGGCCATCCATGCCGGGCAGCTTCAAATCGAGCAGCACGATGTCGAACGCCTGCTCGTCCAACGCCCGCAGCGCGGTCGTGGCATCGGGAGCGGTTCGCACCTCGTAGCCGATGTCGGTCAAGATGTCCGCCAGATTGGCGCAGGTGTCGAGGTCATCATCGACCACCAACAGACGAGCCGGTCGGCGAGGTGTCGCGGGAGTGTTGTTCATGGCGGGACAATTCCGTGGTGAGGCGAGCCATCGCGCGAGCATCTTGAGTGCTCAGAGACGTGATGACAACTTGCGAAACGGGAGGAGGCGGGATGTGATCGTCAAGGAAATGAACACAGAGCGGAGTAGCAAACAGGCAGGTCGGCCAGATTTGGCAGTCTTGGGGAGGGGCATCGCGGTATCGCGAAGACCGTGCCATCTCCCAAAAGATGTTGAGCGAGACGTGTGCCACTTCGCGCGCTACCGAGCGTGATTGGCACATGCAATCCCGTAGCCGAAGTCGTGAGACTTCGGTGACACGGGAAAACCGAAGTCTCACGACTTCGGCTACGGGGCCTGCAAATCGGCTCGAAAGTACGACGCACGTCAGACATCGAATCCAAATTCTTTAAGGAGTTTTGAGGTTCGGCACAGACTTCGCGACCGGCAGATATTGCCAGGCCACGAACGGTTCGGTTCCCCGCCTTGGAAGGTGCGAGGCTCTCAAGGAAGAAGCCGGTACCTTCACCGATCCGCCGCCAGCAAGGAGCACGGCCATGTTAGTTCTGTCTCGAAAATTGAACCAGGAAATTCGCATCGCCG
>JANNDA010000034.1:0-2327 GCA_031387195.1 Planctomyces sp.
TGATTTGCTCCATCAGCGTTGTCCGCGCGAACAACGTCGAATCCCGTCCGGCTCGTCTCGCGGAGCGAGACGGCTACGTTCGTACGGCATACGCTTTGCAAATCAAGCCACGAACGACTTCCGTCAAACCACCCACCTCGAAAGTCCGCGTCATGCCTCGCCTGATTTTGCGCCTTCTTGCGGTCGCAACGGTCCTCATCCCGGTGTCCGTTTCCGCACAGTTCGACATCGAACATGAGCCGATCAACTATCTCAAGGCCCCTTTGGCCGATCCGATCAGCCAATTGCAGAAGCGACTCAATGCTGACGAAGTCGAGCTGACGTTTGACGACAAGAGCGGCTATCTGGCATCGGTGCTCAAAACGCTGAATGTTTCCGAAACCTCGCAGATGTTGGTCTTCTCGAAGACAAGTTTTCAGCGGAACCGCATCAACCCACGCACGCCGCGAGCGATCTATTTCAACGACGACGTTTACATCGGCTGGTGCGTCAACGGCGATGTCGTGGAAGTCTCGGCCGTCGATCCGCAACTCGGCGGCATCTTCTATTCGCTGGACCAAGAGGAAGTGGACCACCCGAAGTTCGCCCGGCACACCGACACATGCACGCTGTGTCACGCCTCGTCGGTCACGCGGGGAGTTCCAGGCCACTTGGTTCGTTCGGTGTTCCCCGACTCCAGCGGCAACCCGATCCTCAGCACTTCGACGTATCGCACGACGTGGCAAAGCCCGATCAAAGAGCGTTGGGGCGGCTGGTACGTCAGCGGCACTCACGGCCAGCAGCGGCACATGGGGAACATGATCGCCAAGAGTTCGCGCGAGCCGGAAGCCTTCGACGCGGACGCCGGAGCGAACGTGACCGATCTTTCAAAACTCATCAATGTCGAGCCGTATCTCACGCCGCACAGCGACATCGTCGCGTTTCTGGTCTTCGAGCATCAAGCTCCAGCGCATAACGCGCTGACGCTGGCCAACTACCAAGCCAAACTCGCGCTCCGCGACGAACAGATCCTGCGGAAGATGGACAAAGACCCGAATTCGCCACGCACGGAGAGCATTCAGCGCCGGCTGGATCATTCCGCTGATCTCGTGTTGAAGCATTTCTTGTTCGTCGAAGAAGCCCCGCTGACCGACCGCGTGCAAGGCACTTCCGGCTTCGCCGAGCAATTCGCTCAACGCGGTCCACGAGACAAACGTGGTCGCTCGTTGCGCGACTTCAACCTGCAAACGCGGATCTTCCAATATCCGTGCAGCTATCTGATCTACTCGGCGGCGTTTGACGGACTTCCAGCAGAGTTGAAGCAGATCGTCTATCGCAAGCTGCACGACGTGCTCACCGGCCGGGACCAGTCACCGACGTTCAAATATCTGTCAGCCGAAGATCGCCAAGCGATCCTCGACATCCTGCTCGACACGAAACGGGATTTGCCGACGACGTGGCGAACGTAGCCGTCACGCTCCGCGTGACGAGCCGAGTGCGGAGTTGATGTGATGTGGCAGACGATGTTGTTCGCGCAATCGACGTCGATGGCCGTCCGGCTCGTCTCGCGGAGCGAGACGGCTACGTTGGAGCGGCTACGTCGCGAACGACTTGAGCACCGCACCGGTCGCGTAGGCCAGCAGCGCGGCTCCGCCTCCGAGCGTCAGCGTTTCCAAGCCCGCTCGCCACCACGAGTGGCCGACGAACCAGGACTTGATGGCTCCGATGCCGAAGAACGCCACGGCCGCGAGTGCGATGCTCCACGCAAACGGTTTCTGTGAGTCGCCAGCAGACGATCTGACGATGAACGGCAACAGCGGCAGTAGTCCCGCGATGACGAAGGCGATGAACGTCATCAGGCCGGCTCGCCACGGAACCGGAGTTGTCAGCGTCAGGCCCCATTCGTCGGTCAGCATCGTCTCGACCCACAACTGACGGTTGGAGGTCACGACCTGCACAATCCGTTCGAGCAGTTCGCCATCAAAACCTTTCTGCCGAAAGATCTCGCGAATCTCGTCGGCTTCCCCGTCGGGGATCACGTCGATGTGATGCTCTTCGATGCGGCGGATGCGATGCAGTTCTTCTTGTTGCGACTTCGTGCCGAGGTAATTGCTGACCGCCATGCTGAACCCATCCGCGACAAGGTTCGCCGCACCGAGCACGATGATGACCGACGCCGACAGGTCCGCTCCGACCACCCCCGCGACCACCGCGAACGTCGTCACCGTGCCGTCGATCGCACCGTACACGAAGTCCCGCAGATAGCTTTGCGCCGGCTGTCGCGACAGCCGAGCCGCAATGGCATCGTGAGTGTGTCCGGCCAGAAGCTCGGCAGACGTCGGCGCGGG
>JANNDA010000062.1:0-1693 GCA_031387195.1 Planctomyces sp.
TGCCACGGTTTGAACGCAGAACAATCGACACGCCGCAACCGCCCCTCGCCGCAACAGTCCGCTTTCAAGATGTGGCGATTTCAATGGGTTTGAACTTCTCGTATGTCAACGGCGATGATGCCGCCAATGTCGGCGTGCGGATGTTTGAAACGACCGGTGGCGGAGTTGGCGTGCTCGATTTTGATTTGGACGGCTGGCCGGATCTGTTCTGGCCGCAAGGTGGAGCGTGGCCTCCTCATCCCGGTCAGTCCGAGGCCATCGACCGATTGTTCCGTAATCAAAGCGGCAACCGAGCCGAAGATGTCACCGCAAGCGCCGGCTTGATCGACCAAGGTTACAGCCAAGGAGTGGCCGTGGGTGATTTCAACAACGATGGCTTTCCCGACCTTTACGTCGCTCACATCGGCCGCAACCAGTTGCTTCAGAACAATGGTGATGGAACATTCCTGGACATCACGCTCGCGGCGGGCCTGTCGTCCGCGCGTTGGACGACGAGCTGTCTGATCGCGGACCTCAACGGCGATTCCTGGCCCGATTTGTATGACGTCAACTATTTGGCCGGAGAGGCCATCCACAGCACTGTCTGCCGCCAGGGAAGCGAACTGCGCGCGTGCAACGCCACATCTTTCGAGGCAGAACAGGACGAAGTGTTCTTGAGCCTGGGCGACGGTCGCTTCGAGTCGGTGACGGAGTCTGCTGGAATCCGCATCCCCGAAGGCCGAGGAATGGGAATCGTGGCCGCCGACTTTGACGGCTCAGGCCGGCTCAGTTTGTTCATTGCCAACGATGCCGTGCCCAATTTTTTCTTCGTCAATCGCACATCCCAGCGTGGCGGGCCGCTGCGTTTCGAGGAGCAGGCTCTCGTCTCCGGACTGGCCCTGGATGCCGATGGTTTGGCACAAGGCTGCATGGGCGTGGCCGCTGGAGACGCGAACGGCGACGGGCAACTCGACCTCTTCGTGACGAACTTCCAAGACGAGTCCAACACGCTGTATCTCCAGCAGCCGGGCAATCTCTTCATTGATGCCACACGATCCTCGAGACTGCGTGATCCAAGCTTCCCGTGGGTCGGCTTTGGAACGCAGTTCCTCGACGGCGAACTCGACGGTCGTCCGGACCTCGTGGTGGCTAACGGACACGTTTTCGATCTGCGCTACCAAGGTCGCCAATATCACATGCAGCCGCAGTATTTTCAGAATCTGGGCCAAGCACGATTCACCGAATTACCGGCCGCGGCGCTAGGGGATTTCTTCCAGCAAAAATATTTGGGACGTGGCTTGGCTCGCCTAGATTGGAACCGCGATGGCTTGGAAGACTTCGCGGTCTCGAACATGAATGCCCCCGCATCGCTGGTCGTGAATCAGACGTCCGCAGCGGGCCATTTTCTTGCCGTTCAATTGCGCGGGATCGAGTGCGACCGCGACGCGATCGGCACGGTCGTGCGAGTCACAGTCGGGTCGCGCACGCAAACGGCACAGCTCACGGCTGGCGACGGCTACGAGGTCAGTAATCAGCGACGGCTCGTCTTTGGACTCAGTGCGGCTCAATCGGTGGACCGAATCGAGGTCCGCTGGCCTCACGGTCGCGTCCAAGAACTCGGTCACACAACTGCGGACCAAGAGCTTCTGATCCGTGAAGGTGCCGGTGGCATCAGCCTGTTGAACAAGCCGTAGCACAGGCGGCTCACCTGTGA
>JANNDA010000086.1:0-1940 GCA_031387195.1 Planctomyces sp.
GACGCGGATCGAGTCGATTTTTAGCAACGACGTGAACATCGCATGGATCGGGCCACTCACAAGCATGAGCGAGCGACGGACTGCTAATCGCCCCTTCGCGTCAGCAGCATTCGAGATATTCGAGCGGCCGCTCTCCGTTCATTGGTACGAGCGAATTCGTGTTGCCATACTCGTATCACAGCCCAGCCACGCTTTCTCAGATGGTGATTGACGAACCGATCGCGGGCTTTATTTCGGGAAAGTTTTTCTTTCCAAAAGGCGAGATTGCTAGTCGGAAGTGTGGCATGTTTCGGGCAGCCGTGCCAAAAGCAACCGTCAACGAACACGGCGATCTTCTCTTTTGAAAAGACAAAGTCGGGATTGCCAAACATTGGCCGATGTCGTCGCCAACCAGTGATTCGATGGCGTTTGAACAGCGCGACCATTGCCAACTCAGTAGCCTTATTTCCTCGCGACCGGATACGCGACATGATTTCTGAACGCTTCGCCTTGTTGTAAATATCAGCCATGAACGCCACCTTCTGGGGCGGCAGCAATTGAAAATGGACGAGCTTCGTTCTTACGAAGATTTCTCCAGACGATGGGGCAGTGATGGCTAAGGCAAAAGGACGTAACGGTCAACAGAACAAGATTCGATTCCGATTTCACCCGAGGGTCTTCGCAGCCCTTGGAGCGGACTTGGTTACGAGTGATATCGTCGCGGTGATCGAATTGGTCAAAAACGCTTACGACGCCTTCGCGACGCGCGTCGATGTCCGGTTTTCAAACGACGAGACCGGCGGCCTTGTTCTTGAGATCGAAGACAACGGCACCGGAATGAGTCGAGCGACTATCGAGGATGTTTGGTGTTTGGTTGCGACACCGTTTCGTGCGGAACAAACACAATCGAGACGTGGACGGGATGTCCGCCGCGTCACGGGCGAAAAGGGGTTGGGACGATTGTCGGCGGCGCGTCTCGGCAAGCGGCTGGAGATGCTAACCAAGACGAAGAATGGTGAATGCTGGCAGGTCGTCCTCGCGTGGGAGGAGTTCTCGAAGGCGGATTCGCTTGATGATTGCGAGATCGAGATTCTGGCAGGAGATCCGAAGATGCTGTTATCCGATTCGGGGACACGTCTTCGAATTTTGGATCTCACCACTGATTGGGAGGGAATCGAATCGAAGTCCCCCGGAAAGAAGATCGACGAATTGGAAGAGGGGCTGTCTCGACTCAATCCTCCCTTTGAGAAGATCGAAAACTTCTCCGCCTTCCTTACTCGTTCAGGCACCGACGCTAAACCTACCGAGATTAAACCGTCACCACTCTTGGACAATCCTACTTACAAGATCAAGGGCGAGTTCTCAGAGAGCGGACGACTCAGTTATCGCTATGACTACGCCCCTTTGACCGGTGTCAAACGCAAGAACCAAGAACAGAAAAAGTGGGAAACGATTCTTGAGGACGTGAGATACTTCAATCAATTGACGAAGCTAAAGTCGTCGCGGCCATCGTGCGGACCTTTCACGTTTGAGCTTCGTGCATGGGATTTGGACCCTGAGAGTGTTACCGAAGCCGTTGAGCATTTTGAAATTCGCGGCAAGTCGGCCATGAGAGCGCAAATACGAGCCTTTAAGGGCATTTCGCTTTATCGGGATGACGTACTTGTCTTGCCGAAATCAGAAACATCTCGCGACTGGCTTGGTCTTGATCTGCGCCGGGTCAGCAAGGTCGGGACGAGAATGAGCACGAGTCAGATTGTCGGCTATGTTGGCATCGGTGCAGATCAAAATCCCGACATCACTGATACGAGCGACCGAGAAAGGTTGGCTCGCAATACTGAGGTCGAAGAATTCGAGGCATTATTGGGCTATGTGGTCAGCCTACTCGAAAACGAACGCGATCTGGACCGTGCTCAAAAGGAGTCTGAACCGACTGACCTGTTCCGCGCGTTGAATGCAGA
>JANNDA010000104.1:0-7247 GCA_031387195.1 Planctomyces sp.
TTTGAGTTCAGTCGCCATAATTACTTGCCTCCCTTCTGGACCAATTCCATCGCACAGGCCGTGATGCCGACATACGTGCCGCACCGGCAGATATTCCCGCCCAGTCCTTTGCGAACTTGGTCAAGCGTCGCGCCCGGGTTCTTATCGCAGAAGGCTTTCGTCGCCATGACAAAGCCCGGCGTGCAAAAACCGCACTGCGAGGCGTCATGCTTAATGAAACAGGAGACGACCGGATCGACCTTGCCGTCGGCGGTCAGCGACTCGACAGTCGTGACTTTCTTGCCGACGCATTCGACAGCCAGTCGCGCACAGGCATACGTCGGCTTGCCGTCGATGAGCACCGTGCAGGCACCGCAGTTCGTCGTATCGCAGACGTCCTTGCAACCGGTGAGATTCAAGTCGTCTCGCAACGTGTCGAGCAGCGTGACTCGCGGCTCCACCTTGACTGTGTGGTCTTTGCCGTTGACGTTGAGTGTCACGTCCTGCGCTTTGGCGGAAATGACTCCCTTCTTCGTCGCAGCATCTTGGGCTGAGGCTCCTTGATCGCTCGTGGCCAACGCGGTCGCGGCAACCGCAGCACCGGAGCCTCTCAAGAAGTCGCGGCGATTGAAGCCGGAACTGTTATTCGGAACACTCTCATCACGCGGGTCTCGCATCTGGCTCTCCCTTTTCAGTGGTTGCGAAACAAAGTCCGGGTCGTGGGCCGAATACTTGCCAATCACTTTCTTTCGAGCATGAGCACTTCGCTGAGACGCGAAGCTATCAGGCAGATCGCCCAACATAACGACGTGCGGAACGGCGGGATTCTAGTTACCGCGCCAAACATCACAACGAAATGATGCGAGTTTTCCGTAGAGCAGGCGGCTCGCCGGCTTTGCCGAACAATGCAAACAGGCGAGCCGCCTGTTCTATGATTTTTCACAACCTCGAATTCGCCAAACGTTCGATGAGCGCGCGACACTCGTTCGCCAAACCGGCCAAGCGCGGATCACCCTGTTCCGCAGCGGCAATCATTTCGCGGTAATACCACAAGGTTCGTTCTGGTGATGACGTGAAACGGCTCCAAAGTTCTTCGCCGTTGTCGAGATCAAAGACCATCGAACCGAGATTGTGGAGCTTGTCAGCCAACACAATCGCGCGAGCTTCCCAAGGTTCGGCAGCGATGTGCTGCAAGTGCTCAGTCTTGCGTTCCTGCCAAGTTCGTTTGCGACCATCTTCGTCGTGATGGCGTTCGGTCATCGCAGCGACCAGCGCGACGACTCGCGGCGGAAACTGACTCGCCAAAGTTTCCAGCGAGCAATCCGTGTCCTCGACAACGTCATGCAACATCGCGGCGGCGAGGATCTCGTCGTCGTCGATACCAGCTCGAATCAAGAACAAGGCCGCACTCACCGGATGCGTGATGTACGGCAAGTCGCTCCCCTTGCGATGATGATGCCGATGACATTTCGCAGCCCAGCGCAGCGCTTGTTCGACAAGCGGACGGAAGAGCGGGCGAGCAGGTGTCAGTTGTGGGTTGTCCGTTGTCAGTTGTTGTTCGGAGTCGCTTGCCATCACTACGCCAACTTCCCTGTCTATGATTCGCTCGCAACCTACCACTGACCACTGACCAACTCACTCCGCCACTTCGCTATCCCGGCTGAACTGGTTAAACCGCACGTACTCCCAATGACGCAGCAGCGGCGAAGACGTAATCAACTTCGCATAATTCCCGATCGCTTCGATACGGCCTTTGTGGAGAAACACCACTTGATCCGCTTTGCGAACGGTCGATAAACGGCTGGGCAAAAAGATGAGCGTTCGGCCTTTCGCCAAGCGAGCATACGTGTCATCGAGCAATGACTTCGTATCTTCATCAAGCCGCTCGGCCGGCTCTTCGATGACCATCAAGGCCGGGTCTCGCAACAAGGCTCGCGCGAGCCCCAGCCGATAGGACTGCCCGGCATCTAACTGCTCGCCATGTTCGCCCAGCAACGTTTCGTAGCCTTGAGGCAATTTGGAAATGAAGCTCTGAGCATGAACGAGCTTCGCCGCTTCGGTCACATGCTGCAGCGTGAAACGTGGATCGCCACAACTGAGATTTTCGGCCACGGTCCCCGTGAAAAACGGGTCCGTGCCGCCAACGTAAATCGCTTCTGCCCGCAGTGATTCGAGCGTCACATACGCGAGATCTTCACCATCGATCAGCACACGTCCCGATTGCGGCTCGATGAATCGAGGGAGCATGTAAGTCAACGCGCGAGCCTCACTCGGATCGAGCGAAATCACCGCCGTGATCTTCCCCGCAGGCAATCGCAAATCGACTCGATCCAATACCAGCCGTTGATCGGGCAGTCGATAAGTGACCGACTCAAACTGAATCTGCTTGGACAACGGCTGCAAGAACTTCGCCCCAACCGCCTGACCCACTTCCGGAATCTGAGCGAGGTATCGCAGAATGTTATCGGCCCATCGACCGGCTGATTCTTCGATTTGAGGCAGATCCCAAATCTCATTCGCCGGGCGATACGACAATCGAAACGCGAGCACAAACATCACAATCGCCGAGACAGGCAAGTGCGACGCGTCTTGCGGGTCCGTCAACGCTTTCGCTGCGATCAAAAACAACGAGATCGCCAGCGTGAGCAACACTACCATCCAACACAACCAGCGCGACAACCGTTCGTCCGCTCGGAGTGAAGCCACCTTCTGCAAAAACCGGCTGAGATGCACCTGAAAGCGTTCGTGCTCAAAGTTCTCCATCCCAAAACCACGCACCAACCGCGACTTTCGCAAGCCTTCCGCAAGCAGTTTGAGATCGACGCCGACACGGTCTTCCATCTGATGCTTTGAATGATCGAAACGCTGCCGCTCGCGACGGATCAAATACCAACAAGCCACGAGCGGCACCAAGCACTGCAACGCCAACAACCAATGCGCCGCCAATACGACATACAACAACCCGGCCAACAACAAGGGGGCTCGCACAATCCGCTCGAACCAAGCTTGAATCCCCTCACGCACTCGCTCAACATCGCCAGTAAACATCAAGAAGGCGACTTCTCCCGCGTCGTCCTCAAGGTCGCTCGGCCCCAATCGAAGCGTTTGCCGATGCAACGACTGACGCAAGCGCGTGGCAACTTCCTGAGACGTTCGGAATGCCAAAGTCTTGACCTGCATCGTCGAAAGACTAACGACGAGCGCGAGCAAACTGTTGCCGACCAATAAAGTCAGCAGAGCAGAGTTCGTCGATTGCAACGTCCCTACCTGACGCGCAGCGATAGCGACCATTCCACCCCAAGGTTTTCGTCGCACGTTCCAAGCAGTCGCTCGCAAGCCCTGGTCGAAGAGACGCTTTCCGGTAGCGATATCTGTGTCGTTTGATTTCATCACCTCCGCCGGTTGGACCGTCGGTGTTGTTGAAAACAGAGTTCGGTAGCTTTGCCGATCAGCCTCTTTGGCGAATTCGACTTCACCTCGGTTGATGAGCAAGTCCAACAACAGATAACTGCCAAACAGCAGTCCGCACAAAGCGACTGTTGAAAGCACCGACCACGCCCATGCCCAGCGAGCCGAACCAAGCCAAAGGTCTTTCGGAGCAAACACGCGCCGGAACGGAGTCTCCATCATGGATCTCCTAAAATCTGCGGCCCGCGAAGGAATCGCAGGAATCCTTCCCTGCGTTGGGCACTCGCCCTGAAATCACCTTGCCGAACGATCCTCGAATCGCATGAAGCGGCGTTACGCCAAATCACGGTCCTCAAACAGAATGAACGCCAACAAGATCATCACTGCCGTGTAAGCCGCGCCATACAAGGCCGCATACGCGAGATACACCGGCGGAACCATTTTGCCCGTTGCCACAGCCGCTTGCATGTTGAAAGCGTCCAACGCAGGAATAATGGTGGCGATCAATCGAGCCATGAACGAAACAAATTCAATCTTCAGCACACCCGCCTTGACCAACACAGGCGTCAGATTCCCTACGACAAAGATGGCCAAGCAAGTGACCATGTTGACCACCATCGGCGTGCGAGTCGAAATCGCCACGCTAACTGCGGTCATGACCGCGATCTCCAGCATCAGCAGCAACACGCCGGGCAGGATTTGCACAACCTCCGCCAATCGTTGCGTATTTGGCCGATATGAGAAGAAATCGTTCCCGTCAAAGAATGAAGGGATCTCCTTGGAAGATTCTCGCGCGTCGTAGCCCACCTTGTAGAACAACAACAAAATAAAGAGGGCAACCAGCGGGACGATCATCAACATCGCCGCATTCACGATGCCGGTATATTTGCCAATGATAAACTGCCGGCGGTTAATAGGCTTCGACAACAGCGTCATTGTTGTCTTGCCTTCGATTTCGCTGGCGATGCTGGTACTCGCCGTCCATGTCGATAGCAGCAAGCCAGAAAACAGAATCGTCATCAAGCCGCAGTCTTTCAGCATCTTGATGTCTTCACCAAGCGAGAAGAACGGCAGAAACGTATTGATCACCAACAGCATCACGCCCATTCCGAACAACAGCAGGAACACTGGCTGACGCACTGCCTCTTTCGTGGTCGCGCGAGCGATGACTCCAGTTCGCGTCATGTATAAGAAAACAAACATGCCGGCGAGCAGCAATCCCACGACTAATCCAGTCGCAGCCCATTCGACCGATGAAATTCCAGTTTCTCGATCGGCTCCGCCAGCCGCCAACAGAGCCAAACCCAGACTATGCAATGACATCATCATGCCTCACAACCTGTCAAAAAACTGTGGAGAAACTCGCCTCGAACGAATCGTTCTGCGTCCCGAAAGAATTCATCTCAAACCACCAACGGGGCCAGCAAGAACAAGATGGTGACGGCCTTACGTCGAAGGCGAGCGGATCGTTGGGCCGGAAATCTACAGAAGCCCTCATGCGAAGGAAAGCCGCGCCGTTCGATATCGAGCCGCGAGAATTGATTCCGCTACCCTCGCCAACGAATCGCAACGATCCGATAAACTCGGAAGGTTATTCCAACAAACTCAACAGCTCGCCAAGTCTCCTCAAAAACAAAAAACGCTGTGAGCAACCACGAGTCACTCACAGCGTTTTGAATTGTGCCGAGTTGCAAGTGCGGGCCAACGCCTGACACCACGGCGAGCGAATGTCATCGCAGGTCGCGTGCCGGAAATCCATTTTCCTCAAATAGACTCAAAACTCGCTGACTTTGCGGAGATTGTTCACGTCGCTTGATCTCAGGGTCTTGGTCGCGATCGTTTGAAAACGTTGCGAATCGCAACAGGCGTTTCATTTTGCCTGATGCACTTCGCGACCTACGCAAACAATTCGTGGATCGGCTTCGTCCCGAAATCAACCAACGGAAACGGGCGGCCGGCAGGGCCGGGAAGGTGCGATTCAATATTGAAGCCGAGGCTGTGGAAAATCGTCGCCACAATTTCACTCGGATTCACCGGACGCTCCGCCGGATAACCGCCGATCGGATCGCTCTTCCCAATCACGCGTCCCCCTTTGACTCCGCCACCCGCGAAGTAGGATGACCAACATTGCGGCCAGTGATCGCGACCGCCCGCCGGATTGACGCGCGGCGTCCGACCGAACTCAGCGAGATTGCACACCAACGTGTCATCCAGCATTCCACGCTGATGCAAATCTTCGATCAAGGCCGAATAACCTTGGTCGTACATCGGAGCAACGATGTCACGCATTCCCTCGATCGACGTGAATGGCTTCGTTCCGTGGATGTCCCAGGTGATCTCGTCAAAGACGGTCAAGAATGTGTTGATCGTTACGAAACGAACACCCGCCTCGACAAGTCGTCGAGCCAACAAACAGCACTGACCGAAACGGCTCATTCCATACTTTTCACGGACCTCTTTCGGCTCGCGTGACAAATCGAACGCGGCTCGTGCTTGCTCACTCGTCACCATCCGGAACGCCGCCTCGAAACTGCTATCAACAAGTTTCGCATTCTCACTCTTCTCGAAGTTGCTGACCGTCGTATCGACCACTTCGCGCAACTTGCGTCGCCGATCAAGCCGCACTTCGCCGATCTGCTTCGGTGGCAAAAGGTCCGGAACTCGGAAGTCTTCTTTGGATGGGTCGGCATTCAAAAAGAACGGCGACTGCGCCTTGCCCAGGAACCCCGCATCTTGTCCGTGCGGCAGTCCACCGCCTGTATTTCCCATCGTTTGAGGCATGATGACGTGAGCTGGCAAGTCGGTTCGACGGCCCATCAAATAACTGGCCACACACCCGGCGTGAGGCGTCACCACCCCACCCGTGAATAGTCGTCCGGTTTGCATCAACTGATGCCCCGTGTCGTGAACCGCGGCTCCGGTGTGATAGCAACTGCGGACAATGGAAAACTTGTCGGCGATCGCCGCATGCTTGGGGAAAATTTCACTGATCTGAATTTCGGGCGATGCGGTTGCGATTGGCTTGAACGGTCCTCGAATTTCAGCAGGAGCATCAGGCTTCGGATCCCAAGTCTCAAACTGGCTCGGCGCGCCCAGATTAAAAATCATGATGCAAGATCGTTCGTCGCGGCCTTTCTCGGACGCCCCTGCAGCTCGCGCTGCAGCCGCATCTGCAAGAGTCAATCCAGTCGCACCAAGAGCGCCGACCTGCAAGAAATCCCGCCGAGTGACTCCGTCTCAGGTGTGAGCACGACCGTCACCAGTAAATTGCAGCATGGTTCACTCCGCTTGAGTTGGGGCCAAACAACACCAAGTCAGCCTCGGTTCCACCACAATCTTCAACATGATTCCGAGAGCCGTCGTCCGCAGAAAGATTCTAACACCAACAGATTTCACTCACAGCCCGACCACAAAAAAAGCGGACATCGGAAAACCGATGCCCGCTTACATTCACCAAATTGTTGAGACGGTGACCATCCCAACCAAAAAACTACCATTCACTTACGAGTGACTCTCGCACAACTTCATTTCGACTTCTTCCCTGACCGCCCCTGATCCGTCGCATAGCTCTTCACGAACAATATTCATGTCCTTGGGAGCCTCAATCCCTAGCCGGACGGCATTTGGGCCAATCCGAACCACGGTAATGACGACGTTGTCGCCCACTAGCACCCGCTCACCGACCTTCCTTGAAAGTACGAGCATTTCCTTGCCTCCTTCGTGATTCTCTTCCTTGTTGATCTACCGAGCCACCACAGAAAGCTGCTTGCTCAGTTCCACCCCGAGCCAGCCCTCCCTGATGCCCGATCGCGCCGCCAACCTGACGACGTCGCCGGAATGATAACAGCCAAAATCGCCAA
>JANNDA010000121.1:0-4276 GCA_031387195.1 Planctomyces sp.
CACGCGGAGCGTGACGGCTACGTAAAATCGCGCCGTTCCAGTCGCCACAAAGTGAGAGGCAAACAGTCATGAAGCCCGTGGTCGAAGACAAACCGTTCGAGTTCATGAGCACATCGACTCCCGCCAGGATTGTGCCCGTCGTGGCTTCATCGGCTGTGGTCGATGAAGCTCCACCTCGCGATTTCGACATCATTCAGATTGTCTGGCGACACAAATGGCTGTTGCTCGTGGGTCTGGTTGTCGGCGTAGGGCTAGGGCAGATGGCCTTCTTGAAATTGGGGCCGGAGTACAACGCTGTCGCGCAGGTGCTGGTCTCGCAGCGCGCTCAAGTGCCCAATCGCGATGAAATTGGGAAGGCGTGGGGCGAACGTGCCGAACACATCTCGATCATCAAGAGTGCAATGCTGATCGACAAAGCGGTTGCGAAAGGAAAGCTGAACGAGTTGCCCACATTGCAGCGGTCGGTCGATCCCGTGGAAGACATTCTCGAATGCCTCGACGTGCGCCGAACTGCGGGGCAAGACAATTCTTTCTTAAACGTCTTCGAGTTGAAAATCCGCAACAAAAACAAAGAGGATGCTCGCGCGATCGTGAATGCGATCATCGTGGCCTACCGCGATTATCTGAAGGAATCGCAGGACGAAGTCAGCAGTGAGTTGTCTCAGCAGATTTCGAAGATGAATGACGATTTGTCCAAGAAGATTGAAACGCGGCAAGAAGAACTGGTGGCGTTTCGCAAAGAGGCTCCGCTGATTTGGCGAACGGCTCCCGGTGATCGACGGCAGGCGGGCGATGTGACCAACGTGCATCAGGAGCGATTGGTTGAGATCGCGAAAGAGCGGACTCAACTGATCCTCCGCAAGACGGAGATCAGCGGCAAAATCACCGCCTTGCAGGCGGCAGTCGATCAAGGCAAATCGTCCGAAGAGTTGGACAGCCTGATCCGTTTGCTGATCGCGACGTCGCAGAGTGGCGGAGCAACGGGAGCGGCCGGAGCGGCTGTTACCACGCCAGCGGGAGCAACGCCATCAGAACAGGCCAGTCAGCAAATGCTGCAACTGGTTTTGGATGAGCAAAAGCTGCTGAAGGATTACTCGGACGATCATCCGGAAGTGCAAAACGTTCGCAAGAGCATGGCCAAAGTGAAGCGGTTTTATGAAGCTCGTGGCGTCGTCGTGCCGGAACTTATGGCACGCGATATCCAAGGGCGGAAGGCGAACTTTGCTGAGATCTACGGGCAAGTGTTGCAGCAGCAGCGTCAAGAGATCGAACACAAAGACATGGAACTCAGCCGCATCTACGACACTGAGTCGAAAGGTGTCAAAGACATCGTCAAGTACATGGTCGAAGATCAGGCTCGTAGCGAAGAGTTGGAACGGCTGAAGACGCAATGGAACGCGATCGTCAACAATGTCAGTCAGCTCGACATGACGCGCGACAACAAAGGCTACACGATGAAGCTGCTAGCTCCGGTTCGCGAGGATTGGAGCCTGAAGCGGTATCTCAAGATCGTGGGAGCGGCGACGGTCTGCATGTTGGGGCTCTGTGTCGGCATCGTGTTCCTCCGCGAATGGCGAGACACCACCGTGAAGTCGGCCGACGACGTCCGCAAGCTGATGGCAGGCGTTCCCGTTTTGGGAACCGTGCCGCAGTTCGATGTCAGCCGCGTCGAATTCAATCCCGAAGTCCCGTTACAGCCGTCGCTGTGTTACTTCCATCGACCGGGTTCAGCGGAAGCGGAGTCGTATCGTGCGGTTCGCACAGCGTTGTTCGTCGGACTCGATATCAACAAGCAGAAGGTCATTCAGGTGAGCAGCCCCGAACCGGGCGACGGCAAATCAACGTTCGTTTCGAACTTGGCGATCGCACTGGCTCAATCGGGTAAGAAGGTGCTGTTATTGGATGCCGATTTACGACGTCCGACTGTGCATCGGCTGTTTGCCGCTCGGCACGAGATCGGCACGGCCGAAGTGCTCGCTGGTGAGATTCACTTAGCGAATGCGGTGCAGGAAAGCTTGGTACAAAATCTGTGGTTGCTGTCTGCCGGAATGAGCCCACCGAACCCGGCGGAAACCTTGGCTTCCGAACGTTTCGAGCGTTTGATCGCGACCGCCCGCAGCGAGTACGACTTTGTTCTGGTCGATACTCCGCCGTTGCTGGTCGTCAGCGATCCGTGCATCGTCGCACCGCGAACCGATGGATTGATTCTCGTCGTGCGTGTGAACAAGAACTCGCGCGCCTCGTTGCGAGAGACCAACAGCTTGATCCAACAGCACGGGATTCGTTTACTCGGCGCAGTCGTCAACGGCATGGATGAAGGAAGCAGCGGCAAAGCGGGATACGGCTACTCGAACGAATACACCGACTACCTCAAGCCGACCCAACCTGCGTTGCGGTCATCGAACACGAATCCTCGTCAAGTGCCGGCCAACGTTTAGAGTCTTTGTCTGAAACATGTGCGTTTTTGCGCATGCGTGGGGGGGAATTGAAAATTGAGGATTGGAAATTGGAGATTGAAAATTGGAGATTGAAAATTGATGGCTGCGGCTGTGGCCTCCTCCCATTTTTCAATCTCCAATTTCCAATTCTCAATTTCCAATGCTCGACTCGTCAGTCATTGGGTTGCGGGCGACGTCTACGTTCAGGCTCTTTGTCTACACCTGCCACATGATTTGCTCAAAGTCGGCGGGCGGGACGATGAGGTCGATCGTTGTCTCCCGCGGTGCTCGGTCAACACTCTGTCCGTTGCCGAAGGCTTCCACGAAAAACTGAACGGTGTCGCCCGATTGAACGCCCAGGTCAGTGAAGCTGGCCGACAGTTCGAGAACCTGACCGACTGCCGCTTCGCAGCCGCAGGCCATCAATGGTTTGCCATCCTTGAACAACGTGACTGCGAGCTTGTCTTCACCGTTTGAAAAGCCGGCGATTGAAAGTTCCAAGACCGTCGGCTGAGCGAAGCGAATGCGAAGATCTTCAATATTCGCGAGGTCACTCGACGCGCGCTTGGCGGTATCAATTCGCAGAAACAACCGCTTCTGATCGAAGCCCATGTTTATGCGACGGATCAAGCTGTCGGTCACTTGAGCCATCGTGCCCCGTTCGCTGCCAGCGACGTACTGTCCCGCGCCGATCCACTCGAAGTAATTCGACCGACCGTCCACTTTCACGGCTAGGAATCCGGTCGGCAACGTGTGCAGACGACGGTGACCATTCCGCTTGATCGGCTGATTGAGCACGGCGGGATAGGGCTCGCCCAGCAGCGTGTAGATATTTTGCAAGTGCGTGCGGAACAGTCGGTCGAACAACTTGTCTTGCGCCGAACCGAATTCTGGGCCGTACCACCAAAACCAGTCGCTTCCTTCGGCGATAAAGAGTTCTTCCCACGCTTGGGATAAGGCAGATTGCTCAGGCGAGCGGGGCGGTGTCAGCCCCCTGGTGGGGGCACCGTTCGATCGAATTGATTCGTCATTGGAATGTGTGGAACCGTCGCCGAACCGGGGGGCTGACGCCGCCCCGCTCGTCTGGAAATCTGCGGTCTTCTGCTGCAACCGCTCCCGAGCCTCGTGCAGCAAGTCCCACGCGGTGCGGTCTTCGTTGTGTCCGATCCAGATGGCGAAGTTGTGCGAAATCCAACTGCCGGCGAAGAGTCGATCAATGCGGTCGGTCGCTGGATGCTGCCGCAGATGGTCGCCGATGCGAACTGGATTGATCGCTCCTCGACGAGCCGCCTCGTGATACAGCGTGCGGAGGAACGCCACGCCGCCGTCGTGGTAATACTCCCAACAGTTTTCACCGTCGAGAATGATCGGCACGAGCGTCGGTCGGCCGTGGTTCGCCGCCTGTGTGGCGTGACCGATTTGCTCGACGCGGCTGAGCAGATCCATCGCAGCCATCGTGTAGTCGGCGCGCTGATAGTGAAACCCGATGAGGTCTGACATCGCATGATCGCGAAAGACCATTTGCAGTTGCTTGTCGCCGTCCGCCGCGAGCCACGGACGGTACAACAACTCCGGAGACCGCAAGTGGCCGTTCGGTTCGCGGCCGACTCGCCCACCGGTCGAGGCCATCAAGATCTCTTCGTCGGTCGCGATCCATTCAACGCCGACATCCGCGATCGCTCCAATGATCTCTTGAGCGACCGAACCTTCCGACGGCCACATCCCGCGCGGCTTCTCACCGAAAAGTTTCTCGTGGAACGCCACCGCGCGGCGTAGGTGCTCGACGGCATCCTCGCGATAACTGTCGAGCTGCTTCGGCAGTTCGCAACCCGGCATCG
>JANNDA010000145.1:0-1599 GCA_031387195.1 Planctomyces sp.
CTCTGACGATGACTCTGAGCGGCGTCCCTGCCGTGTTGATCGCGGCGTTTCTCGTGAAGCAAATGCCGTTGGAATACGTTCGCTGGCTGGTGGTCGTGGCGGTGATCTACGCCGCGACAATGATGCTGCGATCCGCGTGGATTGAGCGTCCGACAACAACGGACCCTGCCGACAACCTCATTGATCAGCCACCGTCAGGCCAATAGATCGCTGACATCCGATGACGCTTTGACCACACCGTCATGATTAAGGCCACGAAATTGGAAATTGGAGAACTCTCATGATCCGTTCCCTCACACGCCGTCGCTTCCTACAGACGTCGCTCGGCTCGGCTGGCCTCATGCTCTGCGGCGAGCACCTCGCCCCCAGGTTATTTGCCGAGGAGAAGCCGCGAGCGAAACTGCCCATCGCCGCTGTGGTCACGATCTATAGCCGAAACTCACACGCCGATGTCATCGTGGGCAAGGTGCTCGAAGGCTGGGTGCAGGATGGCGGACTCGGACCTGACCTGAAGCTGGTCTCGATGTATGTGGATCAAGTGGGCGACAACGATCTCAGTGTGCCGCTGGCGAAGAAGCATGGGTTTCTGACGGCGAAAACGATTCGCGAAGCGCTCATGCTGGGGACCGACTCACTGGCCGTCGCGGGAGTGCTGTCCATCGGCGAGCACGGCAAGTATCCCAGCGTGCCCGAAACTCAACAGGTCATGTATCCGCGTCGTCGATTCTTCGACGAGATCGCGGCCACGTTCAAGCAGTGCCAGAAAGTCGTCCCCGTATTCAGCGACAAGCACCTGTCGTATGCCTGGAGCGACGCGAAGCACATGTTCGACACCGCTCTCGAATTGCAGATCCCGTTCATGGCTGGCTCGTCAGTGCCGGTCATGTGGCGATCTCCGTCCGCGACAATCCCTGTCGGTTCGGAAATCACCGAAGCGATTGCTTTGGGCCACGGCGGGCTGGAAGCCTACGGCTTTCATTCGCTCGAAGGAGTGCAATGCCTGATGGAGCGCCGCAAAGGGGGCGAGTCCGGCGTGAAGTCCGTGCAGTCCGTCACGGGAGACGGCATCTGGCAGGCCGAGAAAGAGGGGCGCTGGTCACGAACGTTGTTCGACGCGCTCGTCGAGCACTCACCCTCGCCGTACGACGGAAAAGCTCCACGTCCCAAAGAGATGGCCAAGGACGCGGTCTTCTATCTCATTGAATACCGCGACGGCACGAAAGCCACCGTCGCGATGAGGACCGGCTTCTCGCACGAGTTCGCGTGCGCGGTCTCGATTCGAGGCCGCGAGAAACCGTTCGCGGTCAATTTCCTCACGCAAGAAGGTCCGCCCTTCGGACATTTCGAGCACCTCCTGCGTGCCGTCGAGCACATGATTCATACCGGCAAGCCTGCCTATCCTGTGGAACGAACGCTGCTGACCACAGGCATTCTCGATGCCGCTCTGCATAGCCTCGCCGAAAAAAACCGCCGCCTGGAAACCCCGCAACTAGCCGTGACCTACGAAGCGGTGGACTGGCCCTTCCCCCAGGGAACCCCGGCTCCGCCGCGCGCGTCATCGTGATGACTCTGGGTTGTTGGACACGGACAACACGGAAC
>JANNDA010000162.1:0-9021 GCA_031387195.1 Planctomyces sp.
CGATTACTATTTCCAAGTTTCATTGCGAATTGCTCCTGAACAGGTGACAAAAATGGCCCCAAATGTTTTCCGGGGAACGGCCTCGTCATCGGATGAATGGCGGAGTGTCCGCAGACACTCCGCAACGTCTATGTTTCCGACTGGCCGGCGGACATCCGCGACCGAACAACGTCAACTAACGTCGCTCACATTGAGGCACACTGGCAAAGCACCGGAGTTCTTCTGGGCTGTGCGTTGTGCAAGCCAAACCTAGGTCAGGGAGCGTGCCTGTCAAAAATCGTTCAGTTTTTTTGCCCGCTTAATGCTTAGCAAAGGCAAACTACAACGATCGAAACGAGCGGTCTGATTGTGCCGAGTGCGACGGGCGACTGAAGTACGGCCCTCGCGTTCGTGGCCGCGAGTCATGTGCGATAAAGCCCATTCTGTGCGATGTATGCTTCCACCGCGCGAGGCACTCGATACCGCGTGCTGCGGTTCTCCTGAATTCGCTGACGTAACTCAGTCGCAGAAATTTCGATCGCCGGCATCGTGATGAGCTTGATCCGGTCTCGAACCAAAGGGCCAAGATCGTTGGCTAGCAGGTCCAGGTTTGGCGGAGCACGGTGTCCGCGGTTGACGGCCACGATCTGCGCCAGTTCCAAGATCGCGTGCGGTTCTCGCCACAGCGGTAGATCGGCCAGAGAATCAGCGCCCATCAAAAAGAACAGTTCTTTCTCAGGATACTGCTCGCGCAGTTGTCGCAAGGTATCGACCGTGAATGACGGGCCGCTGCGTTCGAGCTCACTGCGGCACACACCGAAACCAGGATGTCCCGCAATCGCCAGCTCGATCATCTCTGTCCGCAACTTGCCCGAGGTGAGACTTCCGTCCGGCTTGTGTGGCGGATTCGCACAAGGCAAAAACCAAACTTCATCCAGCGAGCAGGTTTCACGGCACGTCTCGGCCAGCAACAAATGGCCGAGGTGAATCGGATCAAAAGAGCCGCCGTAGATTCCCAGCCGACTTGGTTCTGCAACCGTGGTCATGAGTCCGTTGTCCTCAGTCTTTCACGCAGCGAACCATTCACGGATCGGTTGTCCGTCGGCAATGCGGTGCGGTCGATTGGTGAGATCGCGAATCTCAGTGGCGGGATCAAGACCGAAGCGGTCGTAAATTGTCGCGGCGAGGTCACTCGGTCGAACGGGATTGGTTTCGGGATAAGCGCCCAACTTGTCGCTCGATCCGTAAACGAATCCACCTTTCACGCCACCACCCGCCAACAGGATCGAATAGCAATCGGGCCAGTGATCTCGTCCGGCGTTCGCGTTGATGCGTGGCGTGCGACCAAACTCACCCATCGCGATGACAAGCGTGCTGTCCAACAGGCCGCGCTGGTCGAGGTCTTCGATCAACGCCGACAAACTCTGATCCGTCTGAGGCAGCAAGTAGTGCTTGTGATGGAAAAAGTTATTCGCGTGCGCGTCCCAGTTTTGGCCCTGCTGTTGAAAGTCGAACACATTCACGAACGGCACTCCGGCTTCGACCAGACGCCGAGCAACGAGCAAATTCTGACCGCGCATCGCTCGTCCTTGTCCAGATGCCGACTGACTCATGTCGCCATTCACCGCCGCGAACGGCAAGTATCCGTAACGGTCGCGAATTGCCGCCGGCTCTTGCGAAAGATCGAACGCTCGTCGCAACGTCTCGGAACCAAGCAACCGAAACGCTTTGTCGTAGAACGTTCGCCACTGTCGCTGAGCCGAAGTGTTGGACTCCGCCGTATTTTCGATCGCATCCAACAATCGCCGTCGTTCACCAACGCTCGCAAGACTCTTTCCTTCAGGCGGCGACAGCAGTCCTGCCCGATATGCTCGTTGTTCCGCATCAACGCTGATCTGCAATGGATCAAACGCCGAACCGAGAAACCCACCACCTTGGCACGGCACATCGACCACGTTATGGAATACGAACGGCAGTGCGGCGTGTGGAATCTCGACCGCATGTGCTCGACGCAGATAACTCAGCGTCGCTCCGTAGCACGGATAAAACTGTGGAAGCACGGCAAACTCTTCGCGGTCTCCTTGCGGTGATTGCCGACCGGTCAGAACCTCGGTCGATGCGGAATCGTGCAGCCGATTCTGGTGCGTCATGCTCCGCACAATGGCCACTTTGTGCATCACCTTGGCCATGTGCGGCAGGTGTTCAGAAATCCGCAGTCCTGGCACCGAGGTCTCGATCGAATGGAACTCACCGCGCACATCGGCGGGAGCATTCGGCTTCAAGTCATACGTGTCGAGATGACTCGGTCCGCCATAGTAAAAGACAATGATGCACGATCGAATTTTTGCCGGCGCAGTCGTTTGACTCGCCTCGGCCAACGCCGCCTGAGCACGCCACAAACCAGACAATGACAATCCCAACCCACCGCACGCGGATGTACGCAGTAACTGCCGTCGTGATTGTGGAAATGTCTCTATCATGTTCCCTCCTCGGAATGAGCGACGGATAGCATTTCGTGGTGAGAGTGAACGTGCAAGACAGAAGTGAAATTGAGGCAGATTGGCGCTCACGGTTCGGCGGTGGGTTACGTATCATTCGCCGCCCTTGCCGCCGATGAAGTTCAGTCGGCTTTGCTCGGTCAGTTATTCTTTGCCACGAACTCTCGCTGGTCTCAGCTTCATGAAGTGGGTTCCTTTGAAATTGTTTGATACTCCGTGTCGCTGCTGGATCGGTTTGGGATTGTGCTTGGCGTTGTTAGCCGGGTTCGAGTCAACACACAGTCACGCGGCAGACCTCAAGATCGACATCGGGTTTGAGAGTCAGTCGAAGGTTGGCTGTTGGACGCCGGTGCGTGTCGAAAGTTCGCTGGCCAACGCGGAGTCCTGCGAAGTAGAGGCCATTGATCCTGATGGCGTGCAGGTCGTGTATCCGTTGATGCGAACGTCGGCTCGACACTGTGTTGCCGAATGGACGGGGACGTTTCGGAGTGGACGACTCGATGCGAATGTCGTGATTCGGCTGCGCGACGGCGAAGGACGACTTGTGGATGAGCGGCGACTTCCGTCGCCGACCGATGGTTCGCCAGGGGTCATGTTCTTGCGGCAGTCGATACATCGCTGGTTGGAGTTAGGATTCAACACGCCGCTGGTGGATGACTCGCCGCAACGGCACATCGTGCGATCGGCGGAATGGCCGAAGGCTGTTGAGATCTCGGGGGCGTTGGACGGTATTGACGGCATCTTGCTGTCGAGCCGCGTGCCGATGAACGAGCCAATCGCGGCTGAGGTCCAGAGATGGTTGCGACGTAGCGGTCAGGTGGTCTTGTCGGTGACGACTGATCGTGAGGAATTTCAGAAGACGCTCTGGTCCGAATGGCTCAGAGGGGCTGTCGATGTCCGCGAGCGAACACGGACGAGCGACCTCAGTGGCGTGGAGAGCTTCACGGTCTTCAGCCGCAAAATCCCGGCGGCAAAATTGACGCCAGTGACCATCTTCGACGTGAAGGAAGGTCGCAAACTGGCCTCATGCCTGGAAGGTCCGCTGCTCATGCGCGCGAGTTTCGGATTTGGGCAGGTGACTTTGATCGGAGTGGACTTGGCTCAACCGCCGTTGTCGCGTTGGGAAGGCCGACCGACTTTACTCAAGCGACTCCTCTTTCGATCCAACGATGCGGCCAATGCGAAATCCTCCGAAGGAACGCGGTTGTCACAGAGCGGGATTACCGACTTAGCCTCGCAGTGGCGTGCGGCAGTCATTGAGATCCCTGGAGTCACTCGACCGTCATTGTGGGGTGTGTTGGGTCTGTTGCTGGCTTACGGCCTGCTGATCGGGCCGCTCGATTTTGTGGTCGTTCACAAGTTGCTTCGCCGACCGCAGTGGACTTGGTTCACGTTGCCCATCCTGGTTGGTGCGGCATCGCTGTGTACGCTGTGGATTGCTCGTGAGATGAACGGTGACACGCAGCAACTGACACAACTCGACGTTGTCGATGTGGACGTCAATCGGCAAGAGGTCATTTCGCGATCATGGGCGACGGCTTATTCCGAAAAGAATCAGCGCTGTCGTGTCGAGGCCGTGGCACGACAGTCGAAAGACTTACCGAACTTTGCGACCACGGCGGCTCAAGTCAGTTGGTTGGGGTTTCCAGAAACTGGCCCCGGTGGGATGTATCGTCCGAGTGGATTCGATCTGGGGCATTCGGGATATCGCTCATCGGTTGATCGTCAAATCCTCGACGACATTCCGCTTGGTCAATGGTCCTCGAAATCGTTCACCTCGGAAGCTCGTTGGGTGATGCCGCAGCCGTTGGTGGAGTGTCGGTTGACAACTTCGAGTGCGAATGAGCTTTCCGGGCAGATCGTGCATCACTTCCCATTTGCTTTGCAGGATTGGGTTGTGGCGTTTGAGGGACGAATCTTTGTGCCACAACCCACCGCTGGCGAGAAGGCGACGAAGTGGGAGCCGAATCAGCCGTGGATTCCGACAAGTGCTGACGTCTACGGTCGTGAAATGCGCGGCTTGTTGACTCGAACCAAGCGAACAAAAATTGCCACGAAGAGCATGAAAACTTCCGAAGACATTCTCATCGAGCAAGAACGTTACGACCCATTGGATCTCGACTCTGGCGACATCCTGCAAATGATGACATTGCATGAAGCGGCTGGCGGCAAAGCCTACACCGGCCTCGATCATGCAAGCCTTCGAGCCTTTGATGTCACGCCACTCATCTCACTGGATCGAGCGGTATTGATCGCGCGCATTCCGGAATCTCAAACGGAGTGGCGGCTCAATGGCGAAGCTCGAAAACCGACGCGGCACCACGCCTACGTGAGACTGTTACTGCCGGTGAAACGAGAGCAGTTGGACGCATCGGGACTGCGAGTGCTTCCCAAGTTTGACAATGTTGAAGTGGTTCCTGAGACGAAGACGGAACCGAAAGAAACTCCGAACAACACGCCCGCACCTAGCGAGACGAAATCGCCGTGATCGAAACTAATCAACTGACGAAACGCTACGGCGACTTGATCGCTGTCAACAACATCAACCTGAAGTTGTCCGAAGGGGACGTCTTCGGCTTTATCGGGCCCAACGGCTCCGGCAAGACGACGACCATGCGCATGCTGGCGACGTTGCTCAGCCCGGACTACGGCGAGGCGTACGTTTGCGGCAAGTCGATCTACACACATCCGCAGGAAATCCGCCGACTCGTCGGCTTCATGCCGGACTTCTTCGGCGTGTACGACGACATGACGGTCATCGAGTATCTCGAATTTTTCGCTGCCGCATACCGCATCAACGGCCCCGGCCGGCGTAAGGTTTGTGAAAAAAAACTGGAACTCGTTGACATGTCTTTCAAACGTGACGCGATGGTCAACCAGTTGTCACGCGGGCAAACACAACGCATCGGGCTCGCTCGAGTGTTGCTGCACGAGCCGCAAGTACTGCTCCTGGACGAGCCCGCCAGTGGCCTTGATCCGCGAGCCCGCATTGAAATTCGCAACTTGCTGAAGAAGCTCGGCGAGATGAAGAAGACGGTCATCGTTTCCAGCCACATCCTGCCGGAGTTGGCTGACGTCTGCACGCGCGTCGGCATGATTGAAAAGGGACATCTCATCGTGGATGGCCTCGTCGATGAGGTCATGCGGAAGGCACGCCGCAGCATTCTGCTGTTGATCCGCGTCAAGGACCGGACGGAAGCTGCCGCGGCACTGCTCGAGCTACACAGCGACGTGAACTCACTCGATATCCGCAACGGAACGATTTACGCCACGCTCAACGCTGAGGTTTTCGACTACAGCGAACTACCGACGCTGTTGTTGGAAAGCGGCTTCAAGCTGACGCTCTTCCGCGAAGAAGAAGTGAATCTCGAAACGGCCTTCATGGAACTGACCAAGGGACTCGTGCAGTAATCTCTCCGTTCGCCGGCTTGATCGTCTCACCACAGCCCATGCAGCGGCCCGCCGGTCGCGAACAGATCGTCCACTCGCCGAGTCACCTGCGGATCTTCGATCAACGGCGGCGCGTGATGCGGCTTGATTCGCGCATCGATGATCAACGATCCGCGACAGCCCCAGTGCTTTTGATGCACGAACGCGCCGAGCCCCGTCACGTCGGCGGCTGGATTCGACCGAGTGAACGTCATCCAAATCCAATTGTTGAGCGACGCGGCAGCGAACTCACTGTCGTCCACGAGCAGGATCAACGGGAAAGTGTTGATCGGAGCATTCGCATCAAAGTGACGCAGGAACGAGGAGATCGCGCGTTCCATTTCGCCATCGACGACGCCGAAACGTGGATCAAACTTCGGAGCCGTGATGGCCAGCACTCCCGGCAAACAAACGCGCGGATCGCGAAACCCGTTGGGCAGATTGATGCCGCTGGGAAACTCTGTCGGCAATGTGCGGCGAGCTGGTCCCGCAGCGGCAACGACCAACTTCGATCCGGCGTTGAATCCATGCCCGGTGTAATCGAGCGTGTCGATCGTCGTCTGCGTTTGAAAGTGCAAGTCGGTTCGCCAATCGACTCGTTCCAGCACATGTCGAAAGAACGCCGGGATGTCGTGAATGTTGAGCTGCGGGTTGTCTTCACCGGCCACGATGAAGAGGTATTTCGCCAGCGATAATTGACCTTGTCCGAGAATCGCGTTCGCGCACGTCAGCAGCTCTTGCGGCTTCCGTTGCGAGGCGTACGGCACATATCGCTCGCTGCCGATCGCCAGCAACAGCGGGTGTACGCCAGCAGCATCGACGGCATGAACGGCTTTCACACCACCGATGACCGTGGGAATGATCGGGCCGGTGATCTCGTGAATGATGTGGCCGAAGGACGTGTCTTCTTGAGGCGGTCGGCCTACGACGGTGAAAGGCCAGATCGCTCCGTCGCGGTGATAAACCTTTTCGACTCGCAGCACCGGGAAGTGATGAGCCAGGCTGTAATAGCCGAGGTGATCGCCAAACGGGCCTTCTGGTTTGAGACCGTTCGGATCAACGACCCCGACGATGCAGAAATCGGCTTCGGCCGAGATCGGCAACTCTCGTAGCCACAAGCTTCCAGCTTGTGAGCCATCGGGGCGAGAGCCTTCACCAATGACGGAGGGCTCACAAGCTGGAAGCTTGTGGCTACGAGGTGGCCGCACCATCCGCATTCGCTGGCCACCCAGAGCGCCGGCGAAAGTGAGTTCGCTCATTCCTTCTGGCAACGGCATCACGGCGGCAAGCGTCATCGCCGGCGGGCCACCAACGAAGATGTTGACGCGAAACGGCTCGCCACGACGAATCGCGGCCGCGTGATGCACACCGATGCTGCGGTGAATCTGGTAGTGCAAACCGATCTCGTGATTGAGGTCATACTGACCTCCCGCAAGCTGCACGCGGTACATCCCCAAGTTGGAATGCGGCCAGCCCGGCCGATCGGCATCTTCCGAGTAAACCTGCGGCAGCGTGATGAACGCCCCGCCGTCGTCCGGCCAATTGACGATCTGCGGCAGTTGATCAATCGTTGTTTCATTCTTAAGGACCGGACCTCGCGAGACGTACTTCGGAAGCATGTGCAGCGCCGTGAATGGCACGTCGCGGTAGCGCCACGGATTCTTGGCGAACGCCATCGGATCGATCTTCAGCTCGACCAGATGCCGCACGGCGTCGAGCGTGTCGCGAAACAGAAACCGAGTTCGTTCGATCGTTCCAAACAGATTGGCGAGCAACGGAAAGCGGCAGCCCTTCGCGTGCGTAAACAATAATGCCGGGCCGCCCGCTTGATAAACGCGACGCTGAATCTCGGCGATCTCCAAATGCGGATCGACGTCCGCGTTGATCCGGACCAATTGCTTGGTTCGCTCCAGATCGGCGACACACTCTTGAAGATTGCGATAGCCCACGACGTCACTCCACTCGCATCAGCACGAACTTCAAATACCGAAACTCCGGCATCGCCAACGGCGTGGGATGGTCGGCCGGTTGTGAGTGGATCGCCAGTAACGTGGCTCGACGGTGAGCCTCTGAGATCCCTTCCTCGCAGGCTTCGAGAAACGTTGCTTCGTTGATGTGGCTCGAACAAGACGCCAGCGCCAGCAAACCGCCTCGATCCGTCACGGCCGCACCACTGAAGGCCAGTTTGCGATACGCCGAAAGTGCGCGATTGACGCTGGCCTCCGACGGCGCGAACGCGGGCGGGTCGATGATCACCACATCCCACTTGCGACGCTTCAGGCGTGCGTTGTCGAGGAACTCGAAGGCATCGACAACAGCGCCGACATGAGCCTCGTCCGGCAAACCGTTCAATTGCCAATGAGCATTCGCCGCCTTGATGGCTGGTTCCGCAGCATCAATCGACATGACACGCTTGGCACCGCCGACTCCCGCCGCGATCGAAAACCCGCCGGTGTAACTGAAGACGTTCAACACGTTCGCCCCGCGACAAAGCTGCCGCATCGTGCGCCGGTTCTCTCGCTGGTCCAGAAAGAAGCCGGTCTTCTGTCCGTGGATGACATCGGCAGTGAACTTCATGCCGTGTTCGTTGAACTGAATCGGCTGCTCACGCGGCGGCCCGATCAGCCATCGCCCTTCCCTGCCCCGCTCCTTCCGACGTTCCATCACGGCAGTGACACCGACATGCCGCACGAGCCACTCGGCGATCTCATCAATGTCCCAAAATGCACTCGCGGCGGGACCGTCTAGTTTGATGACTGCGACGTCGGCATATCGATCGCAAACAAGTCCCGGCAGGCCGTCCCCTTCGCCGTTGAAGAGGCGATAGCCCGTCGTCGTCTCATCGAATAATCGCTGACGCAACGACCACGCACGCTGGAATTGAGCCTCGGCCCATTCGTCGTTCAGCCGCAGCGGCTCATCGACGCGACACGCTCGAAACGCGACGCCACTACTCGGATCATAGAAGCCGACCGCTATCGGTCGGCCGCGCGTGTTGTCGAGCAACAACGCCGGAGTTCCAGGTTCCGCTGCCGGCAAATCACGCAGCGCGTCAGCAAATACCCACGGATGCCCGCGTTTCACGCTGCGAGTCAGGTCACGAGCAAGTCGAAGA
>JANNDA010000164.1:0-2082 GCA_031387195.1 Planctomyces sp.
CCCTGACCGTTTCAATGTCGCTCAGCTTGCCAAGAGTTGCTGCTCGATTGTCTGAACCAACTCGCCAACAGACCACTGCCGCGAGGCGATCGTGACTTTGGTTTCTTCGGTCATCCAGGTTTGAACTTGCCGTTCCGCCGAGATGACCGTGCTGGGGTTGCGACCGCCGAAGAAGTCGCCGATCTCGCTGTACGCCGCTTGCGTCAGCTTGCGTGCCAGAAACATCGCCAGCATTCGTGGCTGCGACACATTGCGAGCTCGGCTCGCCGAGCGAAGTTCGTCGGGAACCAAGCGGAACAAATCGCAGATCGCGCGTTCCACATCAGCCAGCCGAACGATTCGCACGCAGTCGCGTTGCAAGTCGGCGAGAATTTGCCGAGCCGCAGCGGCATTGAGGCGAACTTGGCTCACAGAAAAGTGCGCTTCGAGGCAATTCAGCGCGCCTTCCAATTCGCGCACGTTCTGGCGAAACCACTGCGCGACCAGCAACACCGCATCCGGAGCCAGTTGCAGTTCGTATCGAGTCAGTTTGTGTTGCACGATCTTCGTGCGCGTGTCGAGATCAGGAGCTTCCATGCGGCAGACCAATCCGGACACAAATCGCGACGTCAGTTCTTCGCTGGTTTGCGATAGCAAGTTCGGATGCCGATCGGCCGTGACGACAATTTGCTTGCCGTGACTCTCCAACGATTTGACCGTGTGCAGGAACTCCTCCTGAATGCCGCGCTTGCCGTCGAAGAAATCGACGTCGTCCACCAACAAGACGTCGATCCCTCGAAACCGCTGCCGGAAACTCGGCAGCGTGTGCGTGCGGAGCGCGTGCGTGAAGTAATTCGCGAATTGCTCCGAGGTCAGAAACACGACGTTCTGAGTCGGAAAGCGGCGACGCAATTCGCAGTACAGCCCTTCCAGCAAATGAGTTTTCCCAAGCCCGACTCCGCCGAACAGATACAACGGATTCTGTCGTTGACCAGGTGCCTCACTCACTTGTCGGACGCCCGCAAACGCGAGCTGATTACACGAACCGACCACGAAGTCCGACAGATGTGCGAAGCGTCGTCCGCCATTTGCCGCTGCGGTTCGAGTGACATCCTCGGTCATCTGCGGGCCGACCACGATCGTCGTCGTCGCATTCTTGGCCGTTGCCGACAATGTTCTCGTCGAAACGAGAGTTGTTTCGACAGGCTTCAAGGCAATTGTCGTCGCCGATTGATTCGCGCCGATCACCCCTGCGATCGGAGTTTCAGCATTCGTGAGACTCAGCGAGCCATCGACTTCAAATCGCACTCGTGCCGCAGGACCGAGCAACGAGGACGCGACGTTGCCGATCTCTTGTCGAAACTGGCGCTGCAACAAGGTGAGCACAAACGGGCTGACCGCCGCGACAACGAGTTCGTCGTCGTGCAGGCTCAGCTTGGTCCGTTCGCGGAACCAGAGTTGATAGTTCCGAGGACCGACAGCGCTTCGGAGCAGCGCGTCGATTTGAACAGTGGGGGAACGATCCTTCTCAGATTCCTGATCGCAGCGAACGGACGGAGTCACCCCTACCCCATTTCGTTCGGCCGGGTTGTTGGGAAACAACCTCGGCGCGACCATCACCAAATCGGTGGGAAGCATCTTGCAACCCCATCTGCGCGCAGCCCGTCCGCAGTTAATCCATCGAGCGCAAAGCAGTGCGGACAGGCACTCCGTTGCCGTGGCGAGATGGGCGTGGTTAGGTCTTCGCGCAGCTTCTTCGGAAAACAGTCGGAAGTGGCGGGTCTTCGAGTTGGCACCACGAGAACCCAGCCGTCACTCAGCGGGCGGTGATGCTACAAACGAGACTCAGAGTGTCAAACCAAAATGTCCCCTCGAACTGTCGGTCAATCGCGGCTCAGATTGAAAGTCCCCCAAAATCTGGCGAGTTGCGACGACCGGCCACTTTGAAAATTTTTCAAAGTCCAACAGTGTTGTGCAAAACCTGTTGATGACCCCCTGTTGATGTAACCCGAAGCGTCAGCGAGGGCGAACGCATCAGTTAGCCGGGATTATTCATACGCGGGGAGAATTCCCCGCAGGCTGTTTCATACAAGCCCGAAGCGC
>JANNDA010000166.1:0-2992 GCA_031387195.1 Planctomyces sp.
CTTCCGTGGGCGACTCGCCTGAACAACACTGGTTGAAACCATCCTTGTCCGAGAGCCGGATGCGGGAAATCCGCCCGTCCGGTTCGATGAGCGGGAGGTGGAAACGGCACACACCGCGCCACCTCTCGACTCTACGCGTGAAGTAAGCCGGTCACGCGATCGAAGCCGAATGGCAATACGACATTATTCGTGTTCTCAGCTATCCTCACGCGGAGCGGTGAGGGCTACATTCTTGCCGCCGAAACAAACTCGGCATGCACCGCGTCATGCATCGTCAATCATTCCCTTTTGTGACCTTTGAGAGACTTCATGATCGACCTTCCTGCGATTCAACAAGCACTGCGGCAATTCGGGTTTGATGGTTGGCTGTTGTATGACTTTCGAGGCAGCAACGTGTTGGCTCGGCGAGTGCTTGGCATGGGGGAGATGCCGGTGACGTCGCGGCGGTTTTTCTACTGTATTCCGGCCCACGGTGAGCCGAAGCGGTTGGTGCATCGGATCGAAACCGGAGCGATCGATCATTTGCCGGGCTCAAAAACGGTCTATCTCAAGTGGCAGGAATTGGAGGCGGGGATCGCTAGCCTTGTCGGCGGGATGAAGCGAGTCGCGATGGAATACTCGCCGCGCAATGGCAACCCGTATGTGTCGCGCGTCGATGCGGGGACCGTCGAGTTGGTGAAGTCGCTCGGCGTGGATGTCGCCTCGTCGGGAGATTTGATTCAGCTCTTCGAAGCGGCGTGGGATGACGATCAAATCCGGATGCACTTTGAAGCGGAGAAAGTCACCGACAGCGCGTATGGCGTTGCGTGGAAGTTCATTGCGGACGAGATCCGGTCACGCGGGGAGACGGCCGAAGTGGCCGTGCAGCAAGTCATCATGGACCACTTCGCTCGGCACGGCGTGACGACCTATCACCCGCCGATCGTGGGAGTCGGTCCCAACAGTGGCGATCCGCACTACGAAACGGGGACCGGTGCCAACACGACGATCCGCAACGGGGATTTCGTGCTGATTGACCTGTGGGGCAAGCTCGATCAACCGCGATCAGTCTACAGCGATCTGACTCGCACCGGCTTCGTCGGCGAGAGCGTGCCGGCTCGCATCACCGAGGTGTTCAACGTGGTGGCGAATGCTCGTGACGCCGCGATTGCGTGCGTCAAGTCGGCGTTCGCGGCCAAGCGACCGCTTCAAGGTTGGGAAGTGGATGACGCCTGCCGAGCCGTCATCGTCGCCGCCGGATATGGCGACAAGTTCGTGCATCGCACCGGCCACAGCATCGGCCAAGAAGTCCACGGCAACGGAGCCAACATGGACAATCTCGAAACTCACGAAGAGCGGCTGGTCCTGCCGCGCACCTGCTTCTCGGTCGAGCCGGGCATTTACCTGCCCGAGTTCGGAGTCCGCAGCGAGATCAACGTGCTCGTCGGCCCGAATGGTGACGTGCAGGTCACCGGCGGCGCGCTGCAAACAGAAGTTGTGCCGATTCTGGCGTAGGAGCCTTGCGGGAGGCCGACTTCCGGAGTGCGGCATTGCACTCCCAGACAAATCAATCCAACGTGTGGCACGAGTTCATCGAACCGCGTCAACGTCGCCGCTACACTGGCCCCGTTTGTCCGAAGCCATTTTTGTTTTCGATCGCATTGAGGAACAACACCGTGTCGGCAACAGCAGTCGTTGGTTTGCAGTGGGGAGACGAAGCCAAAGGAAAGATCGTTGATCTGCTCACGTCGGAGCATGACATCGTCGTCCGCTATCAAGGGGGCAACAACGCCGGACACACGGTCAAGTTTGACGGCGAAACCTACAAATTGTCGCTGATGCCCGCCGGCATTTTGCGGGACCACATCGTCTCGGTCGTGGCGACCGGCGTGGTCATCAATCCGAAAGCCTTTCTGACGGAGTTGGATGGCATCGTTGCACGACGCGGCCCCGTCTCCCCCGAAAGATTGCGAATCAGCGACCGCGCTCACGTCATCTTTCCGTATCACATGGCGGAAGAAGCGATTCTCGAAAACAGCCGCAAGACCGAAGCGATCGGGACGACCATGCGTGGCATCGGCACCTGCTACCGCGAGAAGGCGGGCCGAGCCCACGCGATTCGGATCGGCGACCTGTTGTATCCGGATCTGTTGCAGCGTCGTCTCCAAGAAATCGTGGCCTATAAAAACCAGATGCTGGCGGCGCTCGACCCGAACTTTCAGCCGTTCAATGCCGAGGCGATTTTCGCCGAGTACTCCGAATACACGACACGCCTGAAGCCGTACATCTGCGACACGACGGCCTTTCTGCATCATGCCATTGCGGCAAAGAAGCGACTGTTGTTTGAAGGTGCCCAAGGAAGTCTGCTCGATCTCGACCACGGCACGTTCCCTTATGTGACGTCGTCGAGTAGTTCCGGCTGCGGCATCCACAGCGGCAGCGGCGTGCCCGAGAAAACGATTTCACGCATGATCGGGATCGTCAAAGCCTACACCACGCGCGTCGGTGGCGGCCCATTCCCCACCGAACTGACTGACTCCATCGGCCAACACATTCGAGACGTCGGCCACGAATACGGCACCGTCACCGGACGCCCGCGCCGCTGCGGTTGGTTCGATGCCGTGGTCGCCGGCTATGGGGCGCGAATCAGCGGCGTTGATTGCCTGTCGGTGATGTTGCTCGACGTACTCAGCGGTCTCGACGAATTGAAAATCTGTGAGGCTTACGAACTCGACGGCGAACGGACCACCGACTTCCCCAGCCATGTCGAACGGTTAGCCCAAGTGAAACCTATCTACCGCACGCTTCCCGGCTGGAAGACCGAAATCTCACACATCCGCAAACTCGCCGATCTCCCGGCCAATGCCCGCCGCTACGTCGATACGATCGCCGAGTTGCTGCAATCCCGCGTCGAGATCGTCTCCGTTGGCCCTGATCGTGAGCAGACAATTTTGTCGTGATCGGGCTTCAACCTGGAGTGCTCCGGCTTGACGGAGCCCTCCAACATTTGCGG
>JANNDA010000190.1:0-6053 GCA_031387195.1 Planctomyces sp.
TCACAGGCGAGCCGCCTGTGCTACGGGAGACGATTCTCCGCCTCTCACACCTGTTTCATTCATGGCTGCGCGAAGTATAAACCGTGCCAGTTCGTTGAGCGGTTTGAAGTTTTTCCTGGAGTCCCTGCAATGTCGGAACGCGATGCTCAGCCCAGTTCGCCGATCGGTTGGAAGTTGGGCCTCTTGGTGATCGTGATTGGGATCGGGATATTCGCATGGCTCCGGCTGGCTCCGGCTCCGATTGGTCCAGGTCCGATTCCACCAGGAGGGACAGCCGATTCCCCGGTTGATCCGTTGCGCGCGATCGCGCTGAAGAACGAAGCGATCGCGTTGATGGAAAATGGACAGTACGAAGAAGCGGTCGAGAGGTTCGCTGAGTTAGAGCCGCTGGCAGTTGGCGATCTCATGGTTCGCAAAAATCGAGCAATCGCCGCATTGCTCGCCGTCTCGCCGGAAGCGTTGGACAAAGTCCGATATCCAGAGAAGTATCAAACCGGATTCGCGCGCGCTGCTGACTTGGTCACAGAGCTTCAATCGGGGGTTGGGTCATTTGCGATCGGCCACTTGCTGGCTGCGCGGCTGGCTGAGCAGCGTGATGATCGACTCAAGACCATCGAGGAATTGGAAGCTGCGGTGAAGTTGGTGCAGGGTGATCCCGCGCTGGAAGTGGAAGTCTATTTGGCCTCGCGGATCAGCGACGACAAAGACCTGCAAGCACGTGGTGCCGCTGCCTTGAAACGTGCCGCTGAGAAAGCCAACGACAACTTATGGATCTTGACCGAGTTGGCCATCGCACAAGGAATGGCTCAGGATGCCGACGTGGCGAAGACGTTCGGCCAACTCCAGCAATGCTGTCAGCCGTTCGTGGAAATGATCAAAAAGCTGCGCAACATTGATCTCCGTGAGATGCTCACGAAGGGCGAAGTGGCGGTCGGCAAAGGGGACTGGAACACGGTCGTGCGCAACGCGCGGCTGGTCTCGAACATGCTCAAGCCGGAGATCGCCACGAAGCTCGATCAGCGTCGCGTGGTCAAGCATCTGCTGGAATACGTGGTCCATGATTTCTCAGGCGACTGGTATCGCCAACACAGGCAGACTTTGTCCGAGGCTCCCACCAAGACTCTGTCACCTATCAATGTCTCATTCATCGAAGCGGAGGCCGTCGATCAGTTGCCGCCGCTGGCGGATATTCGTGACGTCAAGATTGCGGACTTTGATCTCGATGGTCGCTGGGATGTGATCGTGTTGTTGAGCGGCCAAGTCATCGTCTTCGGGCAGCCTGAGAGTGCAACTGTCGGCGATGCTGCCTCCAATAGTTCGCGCTGGATCACGCTGTGCGAGGCAGTCGTTCCGAGCGGGATGAAGAAGTTGATTGCCTGTGATCTCGATCGCGACACGGAAGAAACTCCCGACGATCATCGCTTCATCGGACAACTGAAGGAGCCTACCGAGAAGGCTCCTGCTGGCGCGGCCGAACGTGCCGAAGACGCAGACATTGATTTGTTGGTCTACGGCGACGACGGCGTGCTGTTCTTGCGAAATGTGTTCGACAAGGCGACCAAAACCCGGTCACTGGAATCGGTCAGCCAAGGGCCGGCGTTCGAGGCATTGCGTGACGTGCTGGCGATCGCACCGGCGGACCTCGATCACGACGGCGATTTGGATTTGGTGCTTTCCAGCGGCAGCGGCCTGAGTCTCTGGCAAAATAACGACAGCCGCGAGCACACCAAGTTCGCCGACATCTCGGCGCGATCCGCTCTGTCACCCAGCGATCTGAAAGCGAGCGTGCTATTGCCAGTCGATTGGAACCTCGACATGCAGATTGACGTGCTCGTCACGGGGCCGGAGGTCACGCAGCCCGGTGTCTTGGAAAATATCTCACACGGTCGCTTCCGTTGGCGCGAGGCACCGTTAAAACGCTCTGAGATTGGCGGCGCGCACTCCCTGCACATTCTCAATTTCTATTCTTGGAACTTGGGTTGGGAAATGTTGGCGGCGACGAAAGAACGGATACTCACGAACCATGTAATCACGGAGACCGATCCTCCCGTTCCGACCCAGGACAAGCTGCCGCCGAACGCCATGTTTTCATCTCCCAGTGAAGCGCGTCCCGATGCTTCGCAAGGTTTGTTGTTGTGGGACTTCAACAACGACGGACATCGCGATCTGCTCACGTGGAATGACTCGCAGGTTTCATTCGACGAGACCACGCAATTTCCCGCTGACCAGATCACTCCAAAGGGAGCGTTCGCGATCGTGCCTTACACCCATCCGATACAAGGCGATCATCCGAAACGAAATCCGCAGCCGTTGGTTCCAGACCAGACTGGCAAGGTCACTACGTGCTGTGTTGCTGACTTCGATGGCGATGGCGACGAGGATGTGCTGATCGTCACCGATCAGCGAGCACGGTGGATTCGCAACGACGGCGGTCACAAGAACCATTGGATTGATCTGTCGATTCGAGCCGACAAGGACCGCAAGCCGCAGCGCGATAGCGAGCGCGTAAATGCTCATGGTGTGGGAAGCATCGTCGAATTGCTGGCAGCGGAGCAGGTGCCGCACTCTCGTGTTGTCGAAGGGCAGTCAACGCACTTCGGACTCGGATCGGTCCAGCAAGTGGATGCGGTTCGCATTTTGTGGACGAACGGTGTGCCGCAGAATGTGCTGCGACCGAAGGCGGGACAGCCAATCGCCGCTCAGCAGATTTTGAAAGGCTCGTGTCCGTATCTTTATACGTGGGATGGTGAGAAGTGGGCGTTCTTCACCGACTGTTTGTGGGCCGCTCCGATCGGACTGCAATTCGCCGAAGGGGTGTTGGCCACGCCGCGCGAATGGGAATATCTCCAGATCGACGGCGACCGCTTGCGCGAAGTCAACGGTGAGTACCGGTTGATGCTGACCGAAGAACTGTGGGAAGCGGCGTACTTCGATCAAGTCCGCTTGCTGGCGGTCGATCATCCGGCTGATGTCGAACTCTATTCCAACGAGAAGGTCGGCCCGCCGAGCATCGCCGAATTCAAACTGCATCCGGTGCGGAAGCGACATATTCCTGTGGCCGCTCACGATCATCGTGGCCGCGATGTGCTCGACAAGCTGGCGAAACGCGATGAGCGTTATCTCCGCGCGTTCGACAAGATCATTCAGCAAGGACTCGCCGAAGAACACTTTATTGAACTGGACCTCGGCGATTTGTCAGACGCTCGCTCGGCGACGCTGTTTCTGACCGGTTGGATCTTCCCGACCGATACCTCGATCAACGTTTCGCTGTCGCAGAATCCGGATCGCGATGCTCCCAAGCCGCCTTCGATTTGGGTTGTGGACGAGGGGGAGAAAGGGGAGACGAAATGGCGGATGGCGATTCCTTACATCGGGTTTCCGGGAGGGAAGACGAAGACGATTGCAGTCGATCTGTCGGAGGCGTTGGGACTAGCGCGGCCTGATGAGAAGAATCTGAAATCTGAAATTTCAAATTTGAAATCTCAAATCTCAAATCTCAAATCAACCCGCATTCGCATCGTCACCTCCATGGAACTTTATTGGGATGAGATGTTCTTCACCGTCAACGAACTCGATGCCAAGCACACGATCACCGAGATGCCGATGCTTTCAGCCGATCTGCAATACCGAGGCTTCTCCGCTCGACTGCCGCATCCGGAGTTTGGGCCGGAGCGTTACGACGCAGCGGACGTTTCGACCGCTCCGCAATGGCCACCGATGGGAGGCAAGTTCACCCGATACGGTGACGTCAAAGTATTGCTCACCGAAGCCGACGATCGTCTGGCAATTCTCGGCGCGGGAGACGCGGTGACGATTCGATTTCATGCGGAGACTTCGCGAGACAAACTTCCTCCCGGCTGGAAACGCGACTTCATCCTGCACAACGTCGGCTACGACAAAGACGCCGACCTCAACACGGTCTACGGCCAGTTCGTCGAACCGTTGCCGTTTCGAGCGATGCAGGGATACCCCGATTCAACCGGAGCCGAGTATCCCGATTCCGACACGCATCGCGATTACCTCAGCCGCTTCCAAACTCGTGAACAGAGTCGTGCCAAATTCTGGAACAGCGGTGGAACGGTCAGAGGTCAGGCACCGCAAAAATCAAAAATGGCGGAATGAGGCCTGATTTGGGAACAACGCTCTGTTCCGCCAATTTTGAATTTTGCGGTGCCTGCCCCCTGACAGTTCACTGAATTCGTAATGTGCGTCGTGCGCCCGGCTTACTTCGCCCCCTTCAAGAATGCGATCAGATCGGCGAGTTGTTCCAGCGTCAGTTGCTTTTCCAAACCGGAGGGCATGATTGAAACGCTGCTCGGTCGAATCTCTTCGATGTTGGATCGGGCGACTCGGACTTCTTGATTCGGACCAGTGGCGACCACGAATTCGTCGGACGTTTCGGAGCGAATCAGGCCGTTCACGGTTTTGCCGTCGTGAGTCACGATCAGCATCGGCTCGAAACTACGGACGAAGCTGGCGTTGGGGAACAGAATCGATTCGAGCAGATCACGCTCATTGCGAATGCCGCCGATACGCGTCAGATCCGGCCCCGTTTTGCCGCCGAGATAGCCCATCGCGTGACACGCTTTGCACGCCGCCTTCTCGTTGTTGAAGACCAGTTGACCGCGTCGAATGTCACCGGCAGGCAGCGATGCCAGCGTCTCTTCGAGTCGCTGCTTCTGCCCGGCGAGGTCCACATTGAGCGCGGCATACAACGGCTGTGCCGCGTCTTGAACGCTCGGGCTGTATTTCGCCAGTCGCGTCTTGATCGCGTCCACTCGTAGAGCCGTCAGCGCGGGAGCGGTTTTGAGTTGGGCGATGAGTTTCTGGCCGACTTGCTCGTCGGTGGTTTGCTCAAACGCGCCGAGCAGCCGATCGACTTCGAGCGGCCCGGCAGTCGCGAATTGTTCGGTGAGCTTTGCGAGTTGCTCCGGCATGAGCTTCGCTTTCGAAAGCACTTCCGCCGCAGTGCCACGTTGAGGGACGGGGAGTTCGGGGGCGAGTTGGCTGAGCAAGAAGTCGAACAGCTTGTCGTCGGCTTCTTTGGTGGCCAGTCCACCGGGCAACGCGGCGAGTGCTTCCAGAGGGATCGCCGCCGGGTTGTAGCCCGGCTCTCCAGGGCCGGGCGAGCGGGCCAGGAGATCCGCTCTACGGCCCTCGCTCGCGAGCAACAGCAGTGGCGCACGCCAAGCGGCGGCATCGTCCTTGTGCGGCGGGATCGCTCGAACTGTCTTCACCGCGAGTTCAATCAACGACACGTCACTCTCGCTGAGCACCGACAGCAACGAAGCGGACCAACTCTTCGGCAGTTCTTTCGTGCCGGAGTCCCGCATCGCCCGCAAAGCTGTGAGCCGCGCGGCAGGCGGGAGCTTCGCATCGCGAGCGGTCGTGGCGAGGAGTTCTTGAATCGAGACCGCCGACTTCGCGAACTGAGCCAGTTGTTGGCCGAGCGTTTTTTGCTCGGCGTCGGTCAGTTCGCCTGCGGCCAATCGCTCGCGGAGGTAGCCGGCCAGCGCTTCGCCCCAATCGGCGTGCCGGCTGATGATCCACGCCGCCGTCTCCCGCAACAGCGGCTCCGGCGAGGTCAAATGCTTCGCCACCTCCTCCGGCTTCAACCCGCCGTTCGGCATCTGGTCGAGAGCGATCAACGCCGTCTTCATCGAGCGTGGACTCGACATTACCAAACCGCTACGAGTCGCTTTTGGATTGGCGATCTCGATCAATGCGTAAATGATCGAATGCAGAAGGAAACGATCCTCTTCGTCGTTCTCATTGATATTAAGAAATAGATGCTCAGCGATTTTGGTATTTCCGATACGACCAAGCGCTTCAGCGGCAATTCGTTTTACCGCAGGTGTACCACGAATAAGGCGCTCGATTAGTTCGCCGCCGGCATTTTGGTTGCGCCACAAACTGGCGTCGTAAGCTGCGATTGCTTGAATCTCTGGCGACACCGAATCCATTCGCGTCTGCATGTAGGTTCGGGCATCCGGATCATCAATCCGAGACAAGGCCCAGAGGATATTGACGCAAGCGTTACGTCGCGTCTCATC
>JANNDA010000191.1:0-4781 GCA_031387195.1 Planctomyces sp.
GCTCTGCAAGTCTCAAATCGACTTATCCGTAGCGAGTCCATTCCGCCTCAGCCGTCATCACCCAACGGCTGAAATTACCCATCGACGGGGACTCGCGCGCAGGGGGCGAAGCTAGCGGATGCCGCCTGCGGTGGGTAGGCAGATCCTGAGGTTTGAGGCAAAACTCAGCAAACCACTTCGCCGAGAGGCCCAGAGATTGATCATCGGTTATTGGTCGTTGGTCATTTGGGGAGACAGACATCGCAAAGGCAAGCGGGGCGGCGTCAGCCTGGCCTGATGAAAACCTTGAGCAGCAGGGATTGGAACCGGTTACGCACATCCTGTTTTGAAACTGACTTTCTCCATCCGTGCTCCGGCTTTGCCATCCTGCTCAACTATCGGGGTTTTCATCAGGCCAGAGTCAGCCCCGCCTGCCGTGTTTTTCTGCGGGACAATTTAATCCCGAACCAACTCCAGCTCCGCTCGCACAACCGGGTGGTCCGACGCGCCGTCGTCTCGAATCTCGGCTCGAACTGGTTTCAAACCCCGAACCAGAATCCAATCAATGTGGCTGGCGAGTTGCCGATCGCTCGGCGCTGTCGCCGTCAACACATCGATCACGCCAGGAGTCGAGAGCAGCCGCTTCAACGTTGGATCGTTCTCAGTTGAGTTGAGATCGCCCATCAACACCGCTGGCTCTTCGAGTGACAAAAACAAATCGCTGACCAATTCCAATTGCCGCTCACGATCGCGCGTCGAATCCACATGCACGGCCAAGACACGCACAACTCGCCCTTGCCAACGGACTCCCGCCAGCACGGCGTTCCGAAAGCGTTTGCTCTGAGTTCCCGGCAATGGAATCCGTTGCACACTGGTCAGTTCCAGTCGGCTTAGCAACCCGTTGCCAAAGCGATCAAACCAGCCGGTCTGCTCTGACGGTGCAAACCACGAATCCATCTTGAGCATCCGGCCCAACAGCTCCGCTTGATCCGGCTGCCACGCGAACCAATCGCCACGCACTTCATACAACCCGGCAACATCAAGCTCCTCCAGATTTCGAGCCGTCCTGGCGAGATCCCTGCGTCGGTCACGCCCCTTGCCACCGTGAATGTTGAACGTGCCGACTCGCAATGTCTCGCGTGTTTCAGACACCGATCTCTGCTGCTGCGAGTAATCTTGGTCCGCGATCCGGCGCAGCACCAATGCTTCGTGCGGCGGAACTGGCGAGTGTCTGAGTTGTGTGATCCCGACAGCGACCAGCGCGATGATCAGACCGCAGACTTTCAACTTGGCCGCTCGTGTAATTTTCACGGCAACGCTTTCCTCCTTGGCAATGAACAGTCAGGGGGTCAGGCACTGCAAAATCCAAAAATGGCGGAACAACGTTCTCGACGTTTCAACGCTTCACTCCGCTATTTTTGAATTTTGCGGTGCCTGACCCCTGGCAAACGTGACAGCCTCTCACACCTCTTCGCGGCCCCACACGATCGCCAGTTGCACCAGCACGTTGACGGCGGACTGCATCTCTTCAACGCTGGTCCATTCACGCGGTGAATGCGGGTTGTGCTCGCCGGTGGAGAGGTTCGGAGTCGGCAGACCCATCGCCGTGAGCAGCGATCCATCGGTGCCGCCGCGAATGATGGTTGTTTGCGGTGTGAGTCCTGCTGCGGCTGTCGCCTCGACCGCTTTTGGCACGGCACGCGGCTCCTTGCCGAGCCCTTCGCGCATGTTGCGATACTGCTGTTTGATCTCGATGTCGATCTTCGCTTTCGGGTTCTCGGAACGAAGCTCGATCGCAATGTTCTCCAACATGATGGCATGAACGGCCAACTGCGACGTCTCAAAGTCGCGCAGGATCAGCCGTGCTTCCGCCTGAGCCACGCCCCCTTCGATCGAATACGGATGAATGAAGCCTTCGCGTCCCGATGTGCTCTCCGGGGTAAGCACCGTGCGCGGCAAGGCCGACAAAAAGTCAGACAGGATGCGAATCGCGTTGACCATCACATCTTTGCCGACTGACGGGTGCGTGTTGATTCCAGTCACGCGCACGATCGCTTGATCGGCAGAGAATGTTTCGCAGTCGATCATCGCCTGCCCGTCACCGTCGAGCGTGTAGCCACAGACGGCGTCGATGTCCTCCAGGCGCAGATGCTGAGTTCCTCGACCAATTTCTTCATCGCAGGTGAAGACGATCCGAATCGGCCCGTGCGAAATATCGGGACGACGCATCAACTGCTCGGTCGCCGCCATAATCACGGCGACTCCTGCTTTGTCATCCGCACCGAGCAACGTTGTTCCATCCGTCGTGATGATCGTGCCGCCGACCAAGTCTCGCAGAGCCGGGTTCTCGTCAACGCGAATGATCTGACTGGGATCGCCAGGTAACGTCAGGTCTCCACCGGCATAGTCCCGATGCACGATCGGCTTCACGTTCGTGCCGGACGTTTCGGGCGACGTATCGACGTGAGCCAGCCAGGCGATCGTCGGCGCGTGATAAGCCACAGTCGCCGGAATCGTCGCCAGCACAACTCCCTGTTCGCTGAGTGACACGTCACGCAGTCCAAGCTGTCGGCACTCGTCCGCCAACATGCGGCTGAGGTCCAGTTGTTTCGCCGTGCTCGGAGAAGTCAGGCTATGTTCGTCCGCTTGCGTATCGATCTGCACGTATCGCAGGAAGCGGTTCAAGAGTTGATCGCAGTCATCGGCGGGCATGTGTGGCTCCGTGTGGAAAGGACGAAAATGCTAACTTGTTTCATGATTGGCCGCCTCAATGAATTTCATTGTTCCAACCGCATTCAATAGAACCAAAAGAACAAGCCAAGCGCGAACGACAACGCAACGCTGTTGGCAACACAAGCTGCAATAAAGCGACGCAGCTCCGCAGCAGTCAAACTCTCCGTCGGCACGTGAATGAACAGCAGGTAGAATGAATAACAATTCAGAAACCCCAGTGGCACCAGGAAGCCGATGATGGATGCCTTCCAAGCTCGCTGGAGAATTTCGCTCGCGACAGTCGGTTCCACATCATCGACAGAATCATCGGCCGTGTCGTTGAGTGAGCGTGGTTGGCAAATTTCATCACCATCTTGATCGAAAGCCTCAAGAGGCTCCGGCGCACTCGATCCCGCACACTTCCAGCAGCTATCAAACCCCGCTTCGACATCGGTCCCACAAGCCGGACACGCCCAAGACTCTGTTGTCGAAGTATCGGGATTCAACACCGCCTGAGCCGCGTCCCAATCTTGTTCGGCCACTTGCACGGTCACGCCACCAACTGCGTTCCCATATTGCCAAAAATTGGCGACGAACTCCGCGTTGTTCAAAACGCAGGGAATGCCTCCAGCCGAGAGCATCCCTTCCAGCATTTTGGCTTCCACTTCCGAAGCAAAGTTCGCCAGCTTTAGAAGTTTCATTTCGGCCATGCGTTCTCGCTTCACAACAATGCTGGCATTGGTCATCCACCAATTACTGAAAGTCAACCAGTCATTCAGCCGGTTCGTCATCGATGTTTTCGATGGCATCAAACAAGTCCGCCAAGCGGAACGTGAAACCGGGCAGCACGGGTGCGGCATCAACGAGATCGTGTTCCGAATACCCGCGAGCCGCTTGCAGAGACTCGTGGACATACAGCCGACGAGTCTCTGGATAGATCACCCAGACTTGACGAACTCCCGCTGCAAAATAATCGACCTGCTTGGTGTCGATCTCGTCGGCAAAGTTTGTGGGACTCACGATCTCGACCGCCAAATCCGGCACCACGTCCCACGCGGAAGCGCGCAGGATTCGATGTTCTCTCATCTTTTTTCGTGAGACAAACGCAATGTCAGGACGACGCTGCAAACGGGGCTGATGCTGCAACACGAATAACGTCTCGGTTGTTGCCGTTCCTAGTTTGTGTAGTCTTGCGAAGTTCTCGATCAGGACACCCAAATGAAACGCGAAGAGATTTTCAAAAGCGCCCATCGGTTCTAACTCCTGTCGTTCGTCGTTCACGATTTCAAACAAATTCTCATCATCGAGCCGCAACGAATCGTCAGAAAATTCAAGTAAACTTGGCATGTGCTCACTCCTTGATTATGGCGAACGAACTTGATGCTAGCGTGGCTGCCGCAAGACCAGCAACAATTTCCTCGATACACAGCGCCATTCAACTCACTTCACCACAAAGTTGACCATTCGCCCCGGCACATAAACTACTTTGACGATCGTCTTGCCGGCGAGTTGGTTGGCGACGTTGGCATCGGCCTTCGCGGTCGCTTCGATGGTGGCTTGGTCGGCTTTGGCATCGACGGTGATTTTCGCTCGTAGCTTGCCGTTGATTTGGACGGGGACGTCGATCACGGCGTCTTCGACGTATTGCGGATCGAAGGTGGGCCACGGTTCGTAAGCCAGCGTCGTTGTGCCGCCGAGCAGTTGCCACAGTTCCTCGGCGATGTGCGGGGCCAGTGGGCTGAGCAGCAGCACGAACGGTTTCATGATTGAGCTGGGGCGGACGCTCCAGTTCATCACTTCGTTCATGAATTCCATCAAGCGGCTGATCGCCGTGTTGAAGCCGAGCGAGTCGATGTCGTGCGTCACCGCTTTGATTGTCTTGTGCAGCAAACGCAGTTGTGGCTCGGAGGGAGCAACGTCTTGCACCGCCGGGTTGATTTGCACGTCTTCCGCTCGATCGTCAGTCAGCGTGCGCCACACGCGGCTGAGGAAGCGGAAGACCCCTTCGACCCCTTGCATCGACCACGGCTTCACTTGTTCGAGCGGCCCCATAAACATCTCGTAAAGCCGCAGCGAGTCAGCTCCGTATT
>JANNDA010000197.1:0-3052 GCA_031387195.1 Planctomyces sp.
CCCGCGTTGCTTCAGATCGCGCAGCAGGCCGGCGATCGGTTGATCGGTCCCGCGGCACAGCTTCGAGTGATTCGCTTCGATCCCTTTGTGAGCGTCCCACTTGCTGCCGCTGCCGGAATACAACTGCACGAAGCGGACGCCGCGCTCGACCAGCCGCCGAGACAGCAGGCACATGCGGCCGAACGTCTCGGTCTCCTTCTGGTCGATGCCGTACAGCGACTGCGTGTCGGCGGACTCTTGAGACAGATCGACCGCTTCCGGAGCGGACGCCTGCATCCGAAACGCCAGCTCATACGCCTGAATGCGAGCGTCCAGTTCTGTCTGTTGCGGCCGACTGGCGGCGTGTTGCCGGTTGAGCTGCGTGAGGAAATCGAGCTTGCCGCGCTGCTGGTCCGAGTTCACGCCGTCGGGGTTATCAAGATTTGGGATCGGCGTCTTGCCGCTTTGCAGCCGCACTCCCTGATAGACCGCCGGCATGAATCCCGATCCCCAATTGCGTGGCCCGTTGACGACTTCGTCCTTGCCGTCTTGCAGCACGACGAACGCCGGCATGTTTTGGTTCTCCGTCCCCAGTCCGTAGCTGACCCACGCCCCCAAAGACGGCCGCCCGGCGATCGTCACGCCGGTGTTCATCTGGCAGACGCCCCCCGAATGATTGATGCCGTTCGTCCAACACGACCGCACGACCGCGATGTCGTCGATACACTCGGCCGTGTGAGGCAACCAATCGCTGACCCACAACCCGCTCTCGCCGTACTGCTTCCACACCCGCTTCGACGGAAACAGCGGAGCATCCACCTCCCCCATCGACAAAATCACCGGCTTGAAACTCGGCGGCAGTTTTTGGCCAGCCAACTCATTGAGCTTCGGTTTTGGATCAAACGTGTCAATCGAACTAGGACCACCTTCCATAAAGAGAAAGATGACCGACTTCGCCCGCCCAAACCGATGCGGAACTTTTGCGCTATGAGCAGATGCTGGCGAGGAGTTGTCGGACTCGACTGCATTCAGAGTTGACTGCAACAGCCACGACAACGGGAATGCGCCGAAGCCTGCGCCGGCGCGGAGGAGCATTTCGCGCCGAGATGCTTGAGCGTTGAGAAACATGATCGTTCACTTGCTTTGAAGTTGAGTGGCCCGCCGTGTTCGGCGTGAGGCGCTACCAAAATACTTCTCGAAGTCGGCCGCGTCGAGCAGTCCGCTGCGATCGAGATGGATTCGAGTCGAAATCACATCGGCCTCACGCGCCGTCTGAGTCAGACGATCAACGTTCCAGACGATGAGCAACCCTGTGGTGGAATGCTCGAACGCTTTGCAATGTGGTTTGGCTGGCTGGTCCACAAACTTGAGTTCTCGCAGCAACCGCTGCAACTGTCCGTAAGTAATGCGAGTTTTCATCGGCGGTTCCATTTCCGATTGGCGGCCTCAACCTGCGTAATACCTGAAACGTGGCTCAAACTTTCATGAAGTCGGTCACGAACACGACGCGCGATGGATCAGCGACTTTGTTGGCGAACTTTTGGTCGGCAGTTACGACAGCCGTTTCCAACGAGTCGGCCAAAGCGAGGTACATGCAATCGTAAACCGGATGCTTGAGTTCGCACGCCAACGCGATCGCCGCGTTCAACAGCCATTCGTCGGGAACGGGGGTCAGCATCGCCGATCGTAAGCCTCGTGCCGCATCAACAACGTCTTCGTGGCTCAGTTCATCGCGCGTGAACTTCTTCCACAGAATGTTTCCGAACTCGGAAAAGAACAATCTTGGCACCGCCAGATCAAAGTTCTCGTCCAGCAAAAGTTCCGCGACGTCAGAATGCACTTCCGGGATGAACCACTTCACCGCGACGCTGGCATCCACGACAAACAGTTTCATCGCGACCGATCCTCGCGCAGTAGTTCAACGCTGTCCGTGTGATGCCGCCCGGCTAATTTGCCGCGCAACTCGGCAGCGGACTTTCGGACTTCAGCGAACTGCGCGGCGCGGCTCAGAATGATTTTAAGTTCCTCTTGCAGCGACCGACCGAAGGCTTCCGCCTGCTTGGCCAGCTTTTCCAAAGTCGCATCGTCCACATCCTTGATGACGAGTTCGGCCATGATTCAACTCCTCAAACGCATCCGCAAACAATTTCCGAAACGAGACAGCGAAGATTAGCAGGCTGCTGGCAACTCGCCGAGACCAAACAACCGACACATCGAATCCCTGCCGCCGCAGGAAGGCCACCACGTCCGGGTCGAGATTTTCGTCGGTGAGCCACCCGAAGTCGCGAAGCTTCATGCCCCCACCTCGGTCGTCAACAACACCTCATTTTGCATGGCTGACGAGGCATACGATGTCGCCTGCTCGACATCATCGGCCGTCAACTGCGGATGCTTCCGCAGAATGGTATCGCGGTCAGCCCCAGACGCGATCCATTCCAAAATCATGGCCACGCTAATTCGCGTGCCGCGAATGACCGGCTTCCCTCCCAGGATCGCCGAGTCCGATGTGATGTGGTCAAACATGTGCGGTCACTCCCGTGAAAACCATTTCAAATCAGGATTATTCTCGTTCGTCCAACACGACGGCGATGTCGTCGATGCACTCGGCCGTGTGAGGCAACCAATCACTGACCTACAACCCGCTCTCGCCGTACTGAGCCCATTTCCGCATCGACGGAAACAGCGGAGCATCCACCTCCCCCATCGACAAAATCACCGGCTTAAAACTCGGCGGCAGCTTTTGCCCCGCCCACTCATTGAGCTTCGGCTATCGAACTAGGACCACCTTCCATAAACAGAAAGATGACCAACTTCGCCCACCCAAACCGATGCGGCACTTTTGCACTATGAGCGGACGTGGGAGAGGAGTTGTCGGACTCGGTCGCGTTCAGCGTTGACTGCAACAGCCACGACAACGGGGATCGCCCAGAAGCCTGCACCAGCGCGGAGGAGCAATTCTCGGCGAGTCAATACGCTCGGATACGACGTTGAGGACGTCTTAAATGGAGGCACGATCAACATCTTTTTCACATCACTTTCAACCACGTCATTCATTTTCTAGAGACCGTTTGAG
>JANNDA010000198.1:0-1563 GCA_031387195.1 Planctomyces sp.
GAGCCGCCATCGAAGAGACAATCACCAACCTCTCGACCACCCACGCCACCGACTTGGCCTCCCTCATGACCCTCAAGTTCCAACGCTTTGAAAACGTCTCACTCATGGCCGCGTGAAGTATATCCACGCAAGGATTCGCCAATTTGGCATCCAACTCCACTCGTTCCGCAACCAACAACCGCTCAACGAATTTCGCATCCGGGCCCATGATTTGGCTTCTGTTTGAGATTCAACCCGCAAGTGCAATTCATCTCCCAAAAACAAAACCTAGCAAGCTGAAGGTTGTGGACAACGAGTTACTGAATTTATGGCCATGCACCAACAGTGCGGTCGTAAGTCTGGTGAAATGAATGGCGACAGTACCATATCTTATGGACGGGAGTCGCGGTCGATTCGCTTATTTCGCTCTTTGGAATGCGACAGCTCAACCAATCTGAAAACGGATCGAAATCACATGTTGGGTGACATCCATTTGCCACGACGGAACAGCCACGCAACCATGATGGCTCGAACGGTGTTGTCGCAACACATACCGATCCACGCGCCGATCAAACCGCCGTGCAGCACGATGCCGCAGAGATATGCCAACGGCAACCGCACACCGAAGGCTCCGATCAAGCTGACATACATCGGCTGGCGAGTCTCTCCCGCACCTTGCAACGCAAACGTGTAAACGATCGCCACCACAAGCGGCACTTGGAACAGCGCGTTGAAGCGAAACGCTGGGACGCCGACGGCGTGAACTTGCAGGTCTTGGTGCATCAGTTGATAGATCGGCGAACCGGCGAAAAAAAAGATCAGCGTCAGCAGGACCGCGAACAAAGCACATTGCCGAACCGCTTCGTGGCCACACTGTCGAGCTCGATCGGGAAGCTTGGCTCCGAGTGACTGTCCCACCAACGTGGCGGCGGCCATGCCCCACGCGCAAGCCGGCAAGAACGAGATGGCTTCCACCTGCATGCCAATCGCGTTTGCCGCCAAAATCGCGGTCAGTTCCAGCGAATCGTCACTTAAACGTGCAATGATCATCAGAAAGCCGAGCTGCCCCACCCAACGCAGAAGTCCGTCAAATCCGGCGGGTAATCCGATCTTCAAGATCCGCCGCACCGGCTCACCGCGCAACGAGACTTCGTGAAGAATCAATTTGATTGGACATCGTCCACGACTCAGTACTGCCAGCATCAGCAAGCTGCCGACAACGCGCGCCGCGACGGTGCCAATCGCGATTCCATCGACCCCCATTTTCGGCAGTCCGAGTCGATCCGACAGCAACATCCATTCGGCGGGACCGACTCCTGACAGCAACGTCGTCACCACCATGTTGAAGAGATTCACGATGGCCAGAATCAGCATCGGCACTCGCATCTGGCCGGTCCCGCGCAGTGCCGCCGCTCCCGCCACCGTCAGGCTCGAAAAGAGATAACCCGCTCCGTCAATGCGCAGAAACCGGATCACCATCTGCGCCGTGTCGGGGTCGAGCTTCATCAGCCACACATACCACGGCGCTGCGAACCAGATCAGTCCATACACACCGAGCCCCACAACCGCACCCAGCGCCAGCGC
>JANNDA010000215.1:0-5294 GCA_031387195.1 Planctomyces sp.
CCCGGTGGCACGAAGGGGTTTTATTGGAGCTGCAATAATCCCAAAGACCGCGACGTGCTATCCGACACCGTGGCCACGCCGCGAGGCAAGCCGGGAAATCTCGCGTTGCATCCGACACGTCGCGATGCCGCATGGCTGAAATTGTTCGACAAGCATCATCAACAAGGTGGTCTCGCCGAGGCGTTCGGCTTTGAAGCCTTTCAAACTCCGCCGATCGCCGCATACCCGTCGTGCGATGCGAAGTTCACAACGTCGGCGATGGCCAAAGATCTTTCCTCGTGGGCACTCTTTGGCCCGCCGCTCGGAAAGGCGTGGACGCCGTCGGCTGAGGAACTGGTCGCTGACCCCGATGTGAAACCGCTGATCGCGAATGATTGGACGCTCATTCGCACGTTGGATCTGTCGAAGATTGATGCCGCGAAGAAAGTCGCTGATCGCGAGCCGTTTCCGAGTGAGGACGAATCGAAAGAGCCGACGCTGAAGTTTGAGCAACGACATCCGTTTGCTTGGCGCGGAACGCTACGAGGCAAGACAGATGCTGACGTTGGCCTCACCGCTGCCTTTGCAGAGTACGAGAAAGTGATCGCACTTGAGCAGGCTTTGCGAGCGGATGCGAAAGACGAGACGCTCGATCGTGCGGCCCAGGATGCGGTCGAGGTCGCAATGTTTTCCTATCAATCGAGTTGGTGGGCCGCGCGACAACGACTTGGCCGAGATCTCTCTTGGACGAAGACGAAGCCGGATGATCGCAACTTGGACTGGTATCCGATCGTGCTGGGCCAGAACGTCGCGATGCTCGCTGAATTGCGGAAGACTCTCGGAGCAGAGGCGTTTGATCGGCAGATGGATGAGTTCGGGTTGAAACACGCCGATCGTGAAGTCGAAGTTGCCGAGTTCCGATCGCACTTTGAAACGAATGCCGCGTCCGCCACGAAAACAATCTTCAGCAAGTGGCTCGATCAAGATATTGCGGCGAAGGATCACGTCGGCGGAAGTTGGTCGATCCATTCGTTCGAGATGGAGTTGGACAAGTCGCTGATCGTCTTTGGCGGAGGTGTGAACTCGATCGCGAATCGAGAAATCGCCGAACGCCTGCAACGCACGGTCGCCCGCCGATTTGGTAATTCGTATGTGACTCTGAAATCGGATCGCGAAGTCACCGATGCGGACCTCAAGTCGCATCATCTGTTGGTCATCGGCGAGCCGACGAACAATGCGTTGTTGCTGAAAGCGGCGGCGAAATCGCCGGTGAAATTCAGCTCACAGTCATTCGTGATTCGGGACGAGACGTTCGCAGATCTCGACAGCGGTGTGATCGCCGCGAGCGAGAACCCGTGGAACGATCGCTTCAGCGTCGTGCTCTTTGCCGGCTTGAGTCCACGCACGACGTATCGGCTGGCGGATGCTTTGTCGCCCGACGAAGAAACGTCCCCGCAGGTGGTGGTCTTGCCGACGAACCGCTCCGCGCGGCGGTTTGTTGCTCGTCAAATCAAACCCCACTGAGCTTGCCTCAGTGGTTCCAAGGCTTTTGCACTACGCCGAGTTTCCCGCTGATTGGTTTCGCTTGTAACCCGAAGCGTGAGCGAGGGCGAACGCTTCAGAAGCTCCAAGTTCGCAGTCGCCTGGAGCGTTCGCCCTCACTCACGCTTCGGGTTACTTTTCGCATCAGCTTGGAGAATTGACGATGCAGTACCGCGTCTTGGGCCACACCGGAATTCGAGTCTCCGTCATCGCGTTCGGAGCGGGGCCTGTCTCTGGGTTGATTACCGGTCCTGATGCGGACGCCCAACATGCGGTCATTGCCGCCGCGATCAATTCCGGAATCAACTGGTTCGATACCGCGCCGGGATACGGACAAGGACAGTCCGAATCAAACCTCGGACGAGTCTTGTCTGAGTTGCGTCCGACCGAACCGATCCACATCGCCACGAAAGTTCGCTTGCCGCTCGACTCGTCCGAACCAACTGGTGACATCGTTCGCCGATCCGTTGAAGAGAGCTTGCAACGGCTGCGAGTTTCAAAAGTCACGCTGCTGCAATTGCACAACGGTATCACCACGCGGCGCGGTGATGAACCTGCTTCGATCACGCCAGCCGACATCCTGCAACGCGGCGGAGTGGCCGATGCCTTTCGACGTCTGCGCGACGAAGGGCTGATTGATCATGTCGGGCTGACGGGAACCGGGCACCCCGAAGCCATGCGAGAAGTGATCCGTTCTGGTGAATTCGACACCGTGCAGACGCCGTACAACTTGCTCAATCCCAGTGCGGGAAACTCGTCATCGAGTGCCGCTGGTGAAACCGATTACGGCAACATCATCGCCGATTGCGAAGCAATGCAGATGGGTATCTTCGCCATCCGAGTCTTTGCCGCCGGAGCACTGCTCGACCAACCCCCGAGCGTTCACACGTTGAAGACTCCGTACTTTCCACTGGCTCTCTATCAACGCGATGCCGAACGTGCTCGACGAATTCAAGCGAAGCTCGCCGACCGCAGGTCGATGCCCGAATTGGCCGTCCGCTTCGTGTTGACGCATCCCGCCATTTCATCGGCGATCATTGGCTTTGGCTCGGTCTGCCATGTCGCCGAAGTGACTTCGCACGGGAGGCTATGACGCAAACCCCACCGACCCCGCGTTATTGGTCACTACACAATTCTGGATCTGACGAGAGTGGCTTCAAGCTTTACGAACCGAGGCGTTGCTTCATTCGCCTGTCCCCCATTCGTTTGTCATCCCAACAAAAGCCGCGTCACGCCCAATGAGTGGCCAGAAGAATGGGACAAACGAAGGCAGACAGACGAATGGAGGACAGGCGAATGAAAACAATCTCGTGGTGCCTGAAGTCTGAAATTCTAAGATTTCGTGCGGCTGGCTGCGGGGTAACACGGTATCTCGGAAGCGAGTTGTGTAGAGACCAATGAGGCAAGCTCGGTGGGGCTTGTGCCACTCTCAGCCGCGCACGGTATTCATTCACCTCAACCCAGGAGACCTGTCATGAACGCTCTTCGAAATCGTCGTCAGTTTTTGAAACTGACATCAGCCGGCCTGTTGACGGCGTCAGCGATCGGCACCGCGCAAGCCGCTCCGAAAAGTGCGAACGACAAGCTCGTCGTCGGTCTGATTGGTTGCGGAGGACGCGGCACCAACGTCGCCGGAATGTTCCGCAAGACGCCGAACGTCGAGGTCGCTTACGTCAGCGACGTTGACGACAACCGCCGAGCCGCAGCCGCGAAGTCGTTCGAGATCCCCTCAAACAAAGCGGTCGCCGATCTGCGACGCATCCTCGATGACAAATCGGTCGATGCCGTCATCATCGCCACGCCCGATCATTGGCACTCGATCGCCGCAATCTTGGCCTGTGATGCGGGTAAACAGGTCTACGTCGAGAAACCGATCTCACACAACATTCGCGAAGGCCGTTTGTTGATTGAAGCCGCCGCTCGCAACAAATCACTGGTGCAACACGGCACACAAAGCCGCAGCACGGCGATGATGATCGACGCGGTGAAGCTGCTGCGCGACGGAATCATCGGCAACGTGATGGTCGCCAAGTGCTGGAACATTCAACGCCGCAGTTCCATTGGACGCGGGAAAGAGACCGCTCCACCGGAGGGCTTCGACTACGACACCTGGGTTGGCCCGGCGACGATGATTCCCTACCGCACCAATCGAGTCCACGACCGTTGGACGTGGTGGTATCACTTCGGCACCGGCGACATGGGCAACGACGGCGTGCATGACATCGACTACACCCGCTGGGGGCTCGGCGTCGAAACTCATCCGAGCAAAATCGTGGCGCTCGGCGGCAAGTTCATGTACGATGACGACCAAGAGTTCCCCGACACCCAGCAAGTCACCTTCGAGTACCCCGGCGACGGCCAACCAGGCAACCGCAAGCTGTTCATTTACGAGCAGCGGCTGTGGTCTTCGAACTATCCGCACAACACCGACAGCGGAGCCGAGTTCTACGGCACCAAAGGCCAAATGTTTCTCAGCCGCCGAGGCAAGATCGAAGTCCTGTCCGATCGCAATCAATCGGTTGAGCTCGCCGTGAAACCAGAGCGTCAGAACGACATGGCTCACGTTCAAAACTTCTGCGACGCCATCCGCACCGGAGTCAAACTCAACGCCGATGCGTTGACCGGCCACCTTTCGACATCGCTGTGCCACCTCGGCAACATCGCCACGCGGTTAGGCCGCTCACTGACGTTCGATCCGCAGAAGGAACAAATTGTCGGCGATGAAGAAGCCAACGCTCTGACCCGCCGCGAGTACCGCGATCACTGGGCGACACCGAAGCGTGCGTAGTTTGATAAATTCCAGTCAGGCACTCCAAATGGGCTGACATCGAGTCGAATCTGGGTACACTCAATTGCGGAAGAACAAAAATCCGGCCGTCAGAAATTGCTGGATGTCAAAGCGGTTTCTCGGCCCAACATCAGAAGGGGTGTAATCATGAAAAAGGGGATGCTTCTTGTCGCGCTCGTGGCCTGCGTGTTGGTCTTCTCATCAACGCAACAGGCAAAGGCTCAATGTGGTTGCGGAGGGTACTACAGCAGCTACGCTCCAAGTTATTCGTACTATTCCACGCCTCACCCAAGCTACTCCTATTCCTACCCTAGCTACACGTATTCACCGGTGGTTAGCTACGGATCTAGCTACCCGCAGTACAGCTACGGGTACGCTCCGTCTTACAGCTACTCGTACTATCGCCCCGGCGTGAGCGTCTACGTTGGCTCTGGGTATCGAGGCTATGGCTACGGCGGGCACCGTGGCTATGGATATGGCGGCTGGGGCAATCATTACCGTCGCTGGTAACGACTGTTGTATTTTCCTGACACTAACGAATTCCAGGCGTCTCGATTTCCGCCCCAACGGGCAACGCCGTGAACGATTTGGCGTCGAAGAAAGCTGGGGTTTCAGAAACGAAGGAGAGCAAAGAAAAGCCAGATTCCTAACAGGACCAACTGAAAACGCTTCAGTCAGAAAGGAATCTGGCTCATGGATCGAAGGCAGAAGTCGAAGTCGGCGAGGCAAGAAAGACGGAACAGTTCGGTGAGACGGCGATCGAGGGCCAAGCCGGGTTCCGCGCATCGGAGCACGAACGCCGAACAGTTGAGACGACTCCAAGAATGGTTATTTCCGGATCATCGGATCTTTGCCAGACTGAAGTTGCATGGCAATACCACCTGGTTGTCGCGGAGTCTGGTGTGGCTGGCGTTGTGCTGGGCTTGGTCGGACGCCGCGACTTTGACGGAGGCGTTCACGCAGGCCGTGGGCTGTTGCAAACTCC
>JANNDA010000625.1:0-3792 GCA_031387195.1 Planctomyces sp.
ATCATTACCACCATAAGATGATTCTGAAGGAGCCGCGCGTCGGCGGAGCGTGGGCGTGGCATCAAGACTACGGCTACTGGTATCACAACGGCTGCCTGTTTCCTCATCTGGCGAGTTGCATGATTGCCCTTGATCAAGCCACAAGAGAGAACGGTTGCTTGCAGGTGCTCCGGGGTTCGCACCACTTGGGCCGTATCGACCATGTGAAAGTGGGCGATCAAACGGGTGCCGATCCAGAACGAGTCCAGGCAGCCTGTGACCGGTTTGATCTCGTCCACTGCGAACTTGAACCAGGAGCTGGCATCTTCTTCGACTGCAACCTGCTACACCGCTCCGACCAAAACAAAAGCGACAACCCACGCTGGGCATTCATCAGTTGCTACAACGCGAGACATAACGATCCCTACAAAGACTCGCGGCATCTGCGTTACACGCCGCTGGAAAAATGGGATGACGGTCGCGTTAAAAAACTGGGGCAGGAACAGTGGGAGCGAATGCGATCGTCTTCATGAGCGACGTACTGGGCCGGCTTGCAGCAGTTATGCCAATCGCAGCAGTCATGTTTCGGTTCTGAAACAGCTCGTTGACAATTTTGGGGGTCAAACCTAACCTCGCCCGGCAGATTTTGCCGATGGGGACAGCACGATGCGATGTCGGTTTCCCGTAGACAGTCCTGAGTTGTCGGCAGTCACAATCCTTCCTTTTTGGCAGTTTGCTCCCTTCCGTACCACTAAGATTCCGCGTTCCAGCACGACCGTTGAAACGTTGACTCTCTGAACTGATTTCAAAGATTTCGGGCAGCCATGATTGGCTGGCCCTCGGCGGTTCACCAGGAGGTTGTGAACCCACCCCAACTGATGCGGCGTTGGCTGGACCACGTTCGCACCGCTCACAACGAGTGACCATCATGCCTATCGCCACTTTGCCGCGTCTCTGTCTTCTCTTGATTGTGGGCGTTTGTTATGCCTCGACTGCTTCCGCGCAGGAGCCGACCTGGGCAGAAAAGATGTTCGATCAAAAGACCATCGACTTCGGAGTTGTGGCACGCGGCTCAGACGCGGTGGCTCGCGTGAAGATCACCAATCTCTACAAGCAACCGGTTCACATCGCCGATGTGAAAACCACCTGCGGTTGTTCCGCCGGTAAGCCGAGTAAGACTTCGCTGGAAAGCCTGGAAGAAGGCTATATCGAAGTCACAATGGATACTCGCAAGTTCACGCGACGTAAGGATTCCAACGTCATCATCACGATCGACGCGCCGCTGTATGCGGAGATTCGGATTCCGATTACAGCTTACATCCGCACCGATGTTGTCTTCGATCCAGGTTCTGTCGCGTTTGGTGCCGTTGAGATGGGGAAAGAAGCGACTCGCAAGATCAAATTGCAGTACGCAGGCCGCGACGAATGGCAGATCAAAGAGGTTCGTTCTCGCAGCGAGTCGGTCACAGCGAAGGCGGTGGAAGTGACTCGTGGCCCCGGCCGAGTCGATTACGACATCGTCGTGACACTTGCCGCTAACGCTCCGGTTGGCCCGATTCGTGAGCAACTGATCGTCATCACTGACGATCAAAACAGCCCGCAAGTCCCGCTGCTTGTGGAAGCGACCGTCGAAGCCGATGTGATGGTGACGCCGGCGATCGTGTCACTCGGTGTGATGAAGCCGGGTGAAGCCAAGCAGTTCAATGTGGTGATCAAAGGCAAGCAGCCGTTCCAGATCGACAAGATCGAATGCGATTCGGAAACGGGAATTTTCAAGGTCCGCTTGCCGCAGAGCGCGGCTCAGGTTCACGTCTTGCCGATGACGATCACGGCTCCAGACAAACCAGGCAATATCCTGGAAGAGTTCACGGTCACCGTGAACGGTCGCCCGCAGCCGATCACGTTCAAGGCGATGGGCAAAATTGCGGAGCCGGCTGTCTCCGGTTTGTAATGAATGGCGAATGCAGGCTGATCGAATTGATGACCCCGGTTGAACAGACCGGGGTTTTTCGTTTCAGCCCAGCATGTCGGCGCGAACTTGACCGTCGCCGACCGCGACGACCGGCTGATTGACCAGATTGGGAACAGTCACGTGCGGATCAATTCCCAAGAGATGCAGAGTTGTGGCGAGGACATCTTTCGGCGAAACCGGATTGCTGGCGACGAAGCCACCTTGCGCGTCGGACTTGCCGACAACTCGGCCACGTGCGATTCCGCCCCCCGCGAAGGACGCGGAGTAAACGCTCGACCAATGATGCCGCGCGGCACCGATCGGCTTGCTGTCGATCTTGGGGGTGCGACCATGTTCCGAGATGCACAGCACGAGCGTCTCGTCGAGCAACCCGCGCTCATCCAAATCGCGGATCAAGGTTGAGTACGACCGGTCAAACACCGGCAGCAAATATTCCTTCAAACGCGGGTAATGGTTCGCGTGCGTGTCCCAGCAACTTCCGCCAAAGACCTCGAACGGATCCCAGAAGACTGACACAAACTTGGTCCCCGCTTCCACCAGCCGCCGTGCGGCGAGGCATGATTGACCAAACAAGGTCATGCCGTAGCGTTCCCGCATCGTGGCCGCTTCGCGATTAACATCCAGAGCCTCACGCACTTTGTTCGTGGTCAGCAACGAGTACGCTGTCTGTTGCTGCTGCGAGAACGTCTCGATCCCTTTGTGTCGTTCCAGCCAGTCACGCTGTGAATCAAATTGACTGAGCAACAGCCGTCGTACGTCGAAACGATGGGCCGACAGACCTTCCAGCGGCCCGGTCTCAGAGAGTCGGAATCGCCCTTCGGGAACGGTGCCACCGAAGGGATCGCGAATTTGTTTCGTCTGCCCGTCCGACAGTCGCGGCACGACTCGCGTGCCGACACCATCAAAGTCAGTCCAGATCGGGTCATAGGCTCCGCCCAGGAAGGACGCATACGGTCCCGCGAGTGTTGGCAGATCCGACTTCGACCCAAAACGCCACGGCAGCCCGACATTATTCGGAATGAACGGCTCACCCGCGCGCCGCGGCCGACGGCGTTCCAGGTAATCGACGACCGAGCCAACATACGGCCAATGCATGGGGTCGCGTGGCTTCGCTTCGATATCCGGCGTGTAAGTCGGCATGCCTGTCACCGCGTAGGCGACGCCATGCACCGGATAGGGATGCGACATTGACCGCACGACCGTGATCTTGTCCATGACCTGAGCGGTCAGTGGCAGCAGTTCGCCGATCTCGACTCCCGCGACATTCGTAGGAATCGCCTTGAGTTCGCCTTGCACCTCGGTGGGCGCATCGGGCTTTGGATCAAAGGTTTCATGCTGCGGCGGTGAGCCGAACAAGAACAGCAGGATGCACGCCTTCGCCTTGCCGAAGTGCGGCTCATGCAGAACTTCGGCAGCCGCCACTTCACGGCTCGAAAGCCAATCGGTCAGCGTGACTGACGCCGTTCCCGCACCAAGAGTGCTCAGTCCGCCAAGGGACAACAGGTCGCGGCGTGAGATGCCGTCACACAGGCGTTTTTGTGAACCGCAAAGTTGGAGCATATCGGAGACCTCCGCATGAGGGCGGGATTCTAATCGGCTGGAGTTATATCTCGCACGGCCATCGGTGAGACATTCAGGCGAGCGGGGCGGCGTCAGCCCCCCCGGTTCACTTGCCGCGGAACCGAGGGACTGACGCCCAATGGCACTTACTTTAGAACCGGGCGAGTAGCGGAGCGGGGCCAGCCGCCCCGGAGTGTGGAGTTTTATATCGCATCACACCCGACGGCGCGCGCCCGACCCCTACTAAAGTAAATGACAATTGGCGTCAGTCCCACCGTTAC
>JANNDA010000254.1:0-2437 GCA_031387195.1 Planctomyces sp.
CTCAAACGCGCGTTGCGCGCCTTGGCCTGAACGGTGGTGATGGCTTTGACGGCCCAGCCGCCCGCGAGGACGAGGCCGATGACTCCGACGACGAGTAAAAACTTTTTCATCGTGCGCGTTGGCAAAACACGGTGCCGCTCGCTGGCTGTGCCGACGCGCACGCCTGCGGCTTGCGGTTAAACGACTTGCGCCAACCAATCAACTTGGCCATGAATAATCTAAGTTAGTCCCCGATTCACTGGGGGCTAAAGTGGCGAGCATCATCGGCGCAGCTTGCCCACCCGGCAAGCCGCACACGGGCGGCGCGGTTCGCATGATGCGAATCGCTTACCGAGTTTCACTCCTTCGCCGGATTGCGCGAACTGCGACAACCGGTGATGAGTCCGAGCGATTCTGAGCCGCTTGCCGACTTCGGCCAAAGTTCTCAGTGATCGGCAGGCTAAAGTCTGGGGCAAGACAGTTCCTGCGGTACGGCAGGTTCAACTCGGCGTGCGATCGGCAACTCGAAACGACCTTCGAGATCACGTCGTGCCGTGTTGGACCTGAACCACAGCAATCACACCTTGAGCGATGCGATGTGAGTTCCTCCCCCGAACATCGCCGATCGCGCGTTGTTCGAGGTGTGCCTCCGCAGAAACGACAGTTCGTGTGCCGGGGTCAGGTCTTCAAATTTCATTTTTGGCCATGCGATCAACCACCGACTCTCTTCTCGCGTCGCCATTACAAACCATGTCGCACTTCATTCGTGACGCCAAAAATGAAATTTGAAGACCTGACCCCTGTCGGCAATCACATCACAACCTCAGAGTGTTTCGTCATGCGATTCATGGGACGAATCCAATTTGTTGTTTCGATCACTGCCGTGGCTCTGCTGGTGGGCTGCGCAGGTGGTCCAGCGGCGCGGTCCCCGTGGCGTGTCCAGCGAGTACAGCCTTGGCCGGCTTCCCCGATGAAGCCTGTGGCTCCAAAGCCGCAGACAGCGGCCCCCAATGCTGCCTCACCACGACCGGGGACCGCGCCGCCCGTGATTGAAAAACTGGTCCCGCTGCCCACTGTCGATCCACAAGCGAAGAGCTTGCGAAACTCGACCGATCCTGAAACCACCGTGCAGCCCCAGATCCGATTCAAGCCTGCTCCGTTGGGAAGTTCTGCGGAAGGCGAATCCATCGATGAATTGCGGATCAATTCGGACACTCCCTCGCTGTCATTCCCTCCGTCCAACAGCGGAGATTCATCGACCAAAAAAACAACCGAGGAATTATCGCCTCCCAAATTGGGTTTCGAGTCGCTCGATCCACCGCAGCAGTCACCGCTCAAGCTCGAAGTCACCGGACAGCGAACACGCCCCGTCGGCGGCACGGTGACGTTCGACGTCGTCGTGACGAATGACAGCGAGAAGATATTGGAAGCGGTCGTCATCGACGTCGATTTCGATCGCGAACTCGTGTTTCCTGGCCATGCCGAAAAACAGCTTCAGAGAGTTCTCGGCCAGATGCTGCCGGGACAGTCGCGAGACATGCGGTTGACGCTGGTCAGCAACAAGCTCGGCCGACACGCCTGTCGGTTTGAGGTGACGGCGGACGGTCTTGATCCCGTGAAGCGCGTGGCGAACGTCGCGTACTCCGAACAGAAGCTGCAACTGCAGTTGATCGGGCCGGGACGACGCACCGTGGGGAGCCGCGCAGAGTTCACGGTCAAGGTGGCCAACACGTCCACGGAGGTGATCGACGATCTGAAGCTCACGCTCAATCACGATTCCGCGCTGTCGCCGCGTGAAGCCACAGGTGGCTATCAGCGCGAAGCGACTGCGCTGCATTGGACCTTGGGCCGCTTGGCACCGGGCGAGGGAGTCCAAGTTCAAGCCGAATTCGATTGCCGACAGCTTGCTGAAAATGCCTGCATCACAGCGGAGGCTCGCAGCGAGAAGCTCTCTGCGGAAGAAGTCGAAACCTGTGTCACCGTGGTCGCAGTCCCCGGATTACTCGATCTGCGGATCTCAGACCGAGCCGACCCTGTGAAGACCGGCGAAGCGGCAGAGTACGAAGTGACCGTGCAAAATCTCGGTCTGCAATCGGTCAACGAGGTGACGTTGGATCTGCAAACATCGGAGTATCTGAAGTTGGGCGATTACGACGCGAAACTCGGAGAGAAGTCGGTCTCGCTGAAGAAGACCAACAACAACGGACAACTCACGCTCGTGCTGCCGGGCTCATTGCCAGCCGACGCGACGCTGCGATTAATCATCCGCGCCAATGCCCTCAAGCCCGGTGACGCGGAGTTGCGAGTGATCGCGACGCCCGGTCCCAACGGCGCGGCTGTTGAGTCGTCGGAGTTCACTTCGGTGAATCGCTAATGCGTCCTTGGGTCAGGCACCGCAAAATTAAAAAATGGCGGACTGACGTGTCCGATGCCTCGACGCTTAGTTACGCCAATTTTG
>JANNDA010000268.1:0-5478 GCA_031387195.1 Planctomyces sp.
CTTCCCAAAAAGCTTGCCACTTGGGTTCGAGTCGTTTGGCGTCGTAGCGGGGCATGAGCGGTCTCAAATGTCAGATTTCAAATCTCAAATCAAAAACGAGGCGGGAGTGTAGAAACGGATTCCCCCAAAACGAAGCAGCCCGACTGCGGTGAAGCAGTCGGGCTGCGATTCGTAGCACAGGCGGCTCGCCTGTGATTGGGGGGCAGTCAATCGAAAGAGAACGACAGGCGAGCCGCCCGTCGCTACGTCAAGAAAACAACTTCGTGACCGGCTTGCCGCCATCGACGATCTTGATGGGACGGCCGAGCGGGCTGATGTTGGCGTGCGACGGATCGACTTCGAGGGCTTGGCAGATCGAGCAAAATAAATCGTGGACCGTCACCGGATCGTGATCGACCGCGCTGCCGTCTTTGGTGGAAGCACCGATGACTTGGCCACCTTTCACTCCGCAACCAGCGATGGCCGCGTTGAAGACGCGCGGGTAGTGATCTCGGCCGCCGCGAGCGTTGATCTTCGGCGTGCGACCGAACTCTCCCATCCAGACCACGAGCGTGCGGTCGAGCATGCCTCGTTCTTTGAGATCGGCGATGAGCGTTCCCATGCCGGGATCAACCGTTCCGATCAAGCGCGATGTGTTGCTGAAGACATCTTGGTGCGTGTCCCAATTCCCGCCACCGCGTTGCGACGTGACTTCGACGAACGACACACCGGACTCGACCAACCGCCGAGCCAACAAACAGCCGCGGCCGAAGTCGGTGTTGCCGTAACGATCGCGCAGAGCTGGCGACTCATCGTCGAACTGAAAGCGTTTCGTCTGCGGACTGAGAACCAGCTTCGAGGCTTTCGAGTAAAGCTGCTTGTGATTCGTGGCGACGACTTGGCCCCCTCGGTCTGAGAACTCTTTTTCCAACTGATCGAGCAGTCCGAGTCGGCGATCGAACCGAGCGGCACTCGCCGACGGAGCGACGTTTTGCGGGAGTTGTCCCGGTTGATCGACGACGAACGGCTCGTAATCGACGCCGAGGAATCCGGCACCTTCCGTGTTGCCGATGGACACGACCGAGGGCAGTTCGTGTTCGGGATCGCCGAGCATCTTGGCGATGTTGCAGCCGAGCGACGGATACTTCACGGTTCCCGACGGAACGTAGCCCGTGTGCATTTGCGAGGTCGCTCGCGGATGATTTCCTTCCTTGTTGGTCAGCGAGCGGATGAGGGCCACGTCGTTCATCACCTTGGCGACATTGTCCCAGCCGTTGGCAATTTGAATGCCCGACGCGGCGGTGTCGATCGCCTTCGTCTCGCCGGTGACATCCTTGCTGTCTGGCTTTGGATCGAACGTCTCAAATTGGCTAGGACCGCCGTTCATCCAGAGGAGGATCATCGATTTCCCCTGCTTGCGTAGCTCGGCCGCTTGCAGAGTCATCAGGTCTCGCAGGCTGAGCGTTCCGGCCGCGAGAGCGCTCGCGGTGACCGTGTGGAAGAACCCGCGACGGCTCAAACCGCGCGACGTGAAGCGGACTTGTTCGTGATGGGCGAGCATGGTTGGTTCCCGTTGGATGAATCGATTTGTGGAGGCTGATTAGTCCAAGAATTGTCTGTGTACCACCGGAGTCCGATGCGATTCGTCCCCGCCGACCCTGGTCGGTGGAACGATGACTGGACGCTAGACGTTGCGTTTTGTCCTTGTACGATTCGCCCCCGCCGACCCCGGTCGGTGGAGCGGTGACTGGCAGCTACGGATGGTCCATCGCAGCACAGCTTTCAATCATCGCTCCACCGACCAGGGTCGGCGGGGGCGAACACAAACTCTCGATTCTCTTCGTTCTAGCTTTCAATCATCGCCCCACTGACACGGGGTCAGTGGGGGCGAATATGAGACGGAAACCGCCTCTATCGCTTCGACAAGAACTCGCTGGAGTTCAATAGGCTCCAGGCGAGGTCTTCAAAGGCTTCTCGGCGGTTGCCGACTTTTTCGAGGTAGTCAACGGCGATGGTCAGTTCTTTGTCCGACGGATCACGGGCGAAGAAGGCGAGGTACAGCTCGCTGATCGCCGCTTTGTCGGTTTTGTTGTTGGCCAGAATCTGACCGAGCCGCGTGTTGCCTTCCGCTTTGAGGGCATTGCTGATCTGCGGCAGGTTCATCATGAAGAGCGCTTGCGGGACGTTGCCGAGTAGTTCGTCCTGCGGCGTCGATGGGTCGAAACCGAACAGCATCTCGACCTGCTCGCGCGGCGTGCGACGGGCTCGCTGAGCGGGGCCTGCGGAATGTCGCGGACCTTCATCGACTCCCAGTACTTTGATGACGGCGTTCATCAGTTGATCCGCTCGCAACCGCGTCGGAATGGCCGAAGCAAACGGGACGGGGTTCTCGGTCGGTTCGTTGAAACGGACTTGGCGTTGATAGGTTCGCGTGTTGGCGATCATGCGGATGAGCCATTGAATGTCGTGATCGTGTTTCACGAATTCGGTGGCCAGATAATCCAGCACGCTTCCCATGCGTGGCTTTCGTTCCGGACCCATGTCGTCGATCGGCATATAAAAACCTTCGCCGAGCAGTTCGCCCCAGATGCGGTTGACGAACGACTTCGCGAACCACGGATTGGTCGGCGACGTGGCGAACTTGGCGAACAACGCGCGGCGATCTTCGTCTTCCATGCCCGTGCGTCCTTTGGCATCGGTGACGAAGAACGCCGGCGTCATCAGCTTCCCCTTGTCGGTCGGTTGAGTGAGGTCCGACATGTAGTGCTCGGCGTTGCCGCGACCGGGCATTTCCGGGATCGGCATCGACTTGAGTTCTTTGATCGTCAACATGCCGTCGCGGTCGTCGTCGCCGAATTCCACCAGCCGAGGAAAGGGCCGCTCCAAGGGAGAGCCATCGGCTTCGGACTTCGAGAGCTTGCCGTCTTTGTTGGTGTCAAAGCGAGCAAAGAAGAACGGAGCGTCTTTGAGGATTTGCTCAAATGGTCGGCCCCCTTGTCCGCTGAACGACGCGACCGTGAACGTGGGGGGCATCGCTTGGCCGCGCTGAATTGAGATCCGCGGAAAGAACGCAGCGAGTGCGTGAAATTGGTCGCGAGTCCATTTGTCGGTCGGATGGTCGTGGCAGTTGGCGCACTGCAATTGGATGCCGAGGAAAATACGCGACGCCTCGCCCGCAATTTCTTCAGCGTTCCCTTGCTGAGCGAACATCAATGCCGCTTCGCCATGTTCGCTCACTTCCCCAACGCCGGTGATCAACGACTGAGCGATCTTGTTCCAGCCGACGTTCTGTTGAAGCTGCGTCGTCATCCACGACTCAAACGTGGGAATCGCGACGCGCGCGAATTCATTTGTCGCTCGCAAGAAAATCACGTCACGCCAATACGTCGCCCAGTTCAGCGCGTAATCGTCCGAAGCCAGCAACCGGTCGATCAATTTGGCTCGCTTGTCCGATTCAGGATCAAGTCCGAACAGCGTCACTTCCTTCGCCGTGGGCAATGTCCCGGCGATGTCGAAACTGACTCGACGCAGAAAGTCTTCGTCGTTGACGAGTCCGGCCGGCTTAACACCGCTCGCCGTGAGTTCCGCTTCGATCTGCCGATCAATTTCGGACGCGATGGCCATCGCGTCCGTCGCCTGAACCGCTGATGGCGGTTTGCCAGTCGGCTCCTCGGCTTCAATCGAATTCGACCACAAAGCAGCCGTCACGCATCCCGCAACCACACCGCTCGTGACGGCCAACAACACGCCTCGCTGCCGCAGATTCCATCGCATCGGAAGAGCCCTTCTGCCAAAGCGTCGAACATTGATTGACCACCAGATCGCCGGAAACTCTATCTCACGGCCTCTCGTGGCAACAACGACGATTGAACCCAGTCAACGGGATTCGGTTTCGCGGGAATCCGGCCAATTGGCTGACTATACCGGGATTATTCATGGTCCGAATGTAACCCGAAGCGTCAGAGGGCGTCGTCACGATTCGCCCTCGCTGACGCTTCGGGTTACATCGCGGCTCGCCGCGTCACAACACACGACGTGGAATTCGTCTCGCCAGCATCTCGGCCTCGGCGAAGATCGCCGGAGTTCCGCCGGTGTGGATGAAGACAATGTCTTGATCGGCTCGGAACTGACCGGCGCGGATGTGGGCCATCAGTCCGGCGAGTGCTTTGGCCGTGTAGACGTGTTCGACCAAGAGGCCCTCGGTGCGTGCCAGCAGCGTCATCGCCTCAAGCCCTGCGTCCGAGGGGATTCCGTAACCGGGACTGAGTTGGCTGTCGTCGAAGAGAATGTCTTCGGGCGTCAGTCGTGCTTCGAGGCCTGCGATTTCAGCCGCTCGATTGGCGGTGGCTGACAACTCTTCGCGGCTGTCCCACGGCCAGATCATCGGAGCGATGCTAATCACCGGATAGCGAACACCCAACGCTTTCGCGCCGAGCGCCACGCCAGCACCGGTCGATCCCGCCGAGGAGACGTACGCCGCCGCTGGTTCAAAACCACTGGCGGCTGATTGTTCGACGATCTCGGCCATGCAGAGTGCATAGCTAATGGCCGCCAACGGCAACACGACTGGCCGATCCCACAAGTAGACCTTGCGGCCTTTCGCTCTGAATTGCTCGGCAACCTCGGCGATCTTTCGATCGAGCCCCGGCCCGACCGACTCTTCGACAATCTCGATACTCGCGCCGACGATCTGATCGAGCAACAAATTCCCTTGCACGATATCCGGCCCCGTCGCCGGCTTGCCGCGTCCGAGCACCAGATGAATATCAAGCCCGACTTTCGCACAGGCCGCCGCCGTTTGCCGACAGTTGTTGCTTTGCACTCCCGCGCCCCACACGACCAAGTCGGCTTCATTGGCGAGCGCATCGCCAATCAGGAACTCATTGTGCCGAGCCTTGTTCCCGCCCAAGAGCAATCCCGTGCAGTCATCTCGCTTGATCCACACACGCGGTCCATTCGCACTCACCGCCTTGCTGAATCGGGGCAGCAGCTCCAACGGTGTGGGCAAATGGGCCAGTGGTGTTCGCGGTACGCGAGCGATTGCGTTTCGCATTTCACAGGTCGTCAGGCATGTCGTCATCGTGAACTCCTTGGTGATGAGCGGTCGCGGTTCGGCGAACGGCAGGATTACAGTAACCCAACGCGCGATTATTTGTAGGACGGACACTCTTGCCCGTCATTTCACACGGGAATTTCAGACACGAGACGGGCAAGAGTGCCCGTCCTACGAAAAATGTCACAGCCTCGTCGGGTGACTGTTGCGGCTCAGCCGAGATCGCAATCGTCAGGACTTGTCGGTTGTGAAACCGGGCTCTCCGCCATTCGTGTTGAAAACGAATTCGTGAGCCGCAAGGCGCTAGCCGCGGGTCGATGAAGGCAACCCGCGGCTAGCGCCTTGCGGCTCACGAGACACCGAAATCAACACGAATGGCGGAGAGCCCAAAAAGTGAATCGACGGCTTTCGGCTGGCCGCGAATTCCGCTGTGAGGCGGGCCGCGT
>JANNDA010000308.1:0-7591 GCA_031387195.1 Planctomyces sp.
ATCGCCCGCGAGGGCGTCACCGCACAAACTCATGAAATCAAACGTCCGGCCAGCGACGGAGATTACCCGTTTGAACTCGATCTGGATGTCTCCTGGAAGCCGGTAGTCAAAGTGACGAAACCGAAACCTATTATCAAGAAATAACCATAGCGAAGAGTTCGCGCGGCGAACCGCAAGTACGTAGCCATCACGCTCCGCGTGATGAGCCGAATGCTTGCCAACGTCCCGTGAAGCAACCGGCTCGTCACGCGGAGCGTGACGGCTACGTAAAACTCATCGCCCGAAGTCCTCGGAACGAACATGCAACAACGTGAAAAAATTCTGGGGATCGTTTTTGCCGGAGTGATCGGTGCGTTCTTCATCGTGCCGAGCATCTGGTCGTGGTTCAACGGCCCGGTGGACGACTTGCAGGCCGAGTTGAGCATCGCGGAATCCAAAACTCAAAAGAAGGACAATGAGGCCGACCAGGCGCGGATCAAGCAACAGCGGCTGAAAGATTGGAAGAGTCGCAGCTTGTCTCCCAAGCCCCAAGAAGCGGCGTTGCAATACCAGCAGTGGCTGACCGATCTGGCGGAAGAAGTCGCCGAGTTCTCAAACGTGCAAGTGGCTCCCGAAGCGCCATCCGCAGCCGCGAACCAGCCGTTTGTGGCCGTGCGGTTCCGATTGAAGGCAGAAGCCACGCTCGCGCAAGTGCGGCTGTTTCTGTTTCGGCATTCTCAAGCCGACCTGCTGCACGGCATCACGTTGTTAAAGCTCGACAGCCCGGCAACGAGCGGCAATCCCAAGCTCACCGTGATCATGCAGTTTGAAGCGTTGTCACTGCGCGATGCACCACCGCGCGGGCCGACTCTGCTTGCACGTACTGAAGTGGCTGAAGAATGGAAGACAACGGCCAATTCCGCAGGCAAAGCGGAAGCGAGTCCGTTGCCGGTTCTGCGAGTGAAATCGACAGACGGCTTTCCCGAAAAAGGACCGTTTCTTATCCGCGTTGCACGGCATTACTTTGAAGTGACCGAGGCGAACAGCACCGTCTGGACTTTGAAGCCGGATGCCAATTCAGCGGACGTCAAAGCGGCCGCGATCGAACTGGTTGATGGCGAGACAGTCGAGCTGGTGAAAGTTCACCCAGATTTCGCCAAGCGAACGCTCAAGGATTTTGATCCGATCCTAAAACAGAATCCGTTTCTCAAACCGATTCCGTATGCCCCGAAGCTGGAGTTCGTCGGCTCGAAAGTGGTCTCGAAGGGGGGCTCAATGGAATTGCTGTGCAAGGCAGTGGGCTTTGACTTGGGAGCGGGTGAGCCGGTCTACGCGTTGAGTGGAGAACCTCCGAAAGGACTCACGCTCGATGCTCGCACCGGCAAACTGAAGTGGAAGCCGGATACCGAACAGCCGCTCGGTGATGTCTCGCTGAAGGTCACGGCCAGCGCGGCGGGTCTGAAAGAAGCATTGACCGAGCCGCTGACACTCACGCTCAAGCAGACAAACATGGCTCCGAAGTTCGCGGCGATGACGGATCGGCACGCCGTCCTGGGCAAGGAATTCATCCTCCCGGTTCTGGCCAAAGATGAAGACTCTGACGGCAAGCTGACGTATTCGCTGGGAGCCGGTGCTCCCGAAGGCGCGAAGATCGACGCGGCCACCGGTGAGTTCCGTTGGACACCTCCGGCAACGATGGTCCCCGGAAGCGTGAAGGTCACGGTGCAAGTTGCTGACACCGGAGTTCCACCCGCGACCTCGACGCAGGAAATCACGATCAAGATCGGCGATGACTTGGCTCAGTTCACGGTGCTGACGGGAATCATCGTGAGCGAAGGAAAGAAAGAGTTCTGGCTCTCTGACAAATCGACGAACAAACGACTGGTGTTGCGCGAAGGTGAGAACCTGAAGTACGCCGACGTCGATGCGGTCGTCGAACGGATCGAGCCAAAGTACGTCCTGCTCAAAAAGGACAATGTGGTCTGGCGACTCAATCTAGGTGAGAACCTGAAGAGTCTGCGTAAGATCGAAGCGGTTGCCGAGCCCGTGACTCCGAAGCAGCCAAGCTGACTGGGCAAGCTGGGTGATTAACTCCGATTTCATCTCGCGCAATTCTTCATCGGCGCGCGAAACTTTGCCGATAACGATGACATGAACGAGGGCGCAGAGTTTGCGCTCTTGGGGAACATTGACACTGTCGAATCTGGAATTCGACAACTCGCCGATGTTCTCAACTCAACGGCATCGGCAAGGAGGCCGCCGTGAATCAGCGACGCTGGCGACAACTGACCGCTCTAATTCTCACCGCCGTCGGTGCGTGTGGCCTCATGACAGCAGACGACCTGCTGGCCGAGGTCCGCTTCTTCGGCAAGAAATCCGCAAGCTCACCGCCGACGGCGAATCCGAACGCCACCGCGATTCCGGAGGACTCACCGAACAGCGTGAGTTCTGCGGCACCAACTTCCGGTGTGGGCGACAAAAAAATCAAGCTGAACTATCTCAGCAAGACTTGGGACGATGTCCTCAAAGACGTCGCCAAGCAGAGCGGTCGTTCGACACTGATGGATAAGGTGCCTGCGGGGCGGTTCTCGCGGAATGACTGGAATCGTTATTCGCTGACCGAGTCGCTGCGGATTCTGAACCGTGAGTTGGAGCCGAAGGGCTACCGGATTCTTGATCGCGGGCAATTCTTGGACTTGGTTTTCTTGCGCGATGCGCGACAGGACTATCCTCGACCAGTGCTCGATGTGGCTCAGACGTCACTGCAAATAGAATCCGCCAACGAGAACATTGATCACGAAGGGCGGCCACGTCGAACGGCTACGACTCGCAAGTCTCCGAACAAGTCGATTGGCAAAAACGCGATTCAACTCGCGTCGCACACCAGCTTCCTCGACGACGAGGAGGCCGACGACGAGGAAGACGAACCGGAGTTGGCTGACGAGAAGCCCGTGACAAAGCAGCCGACCAAATCGTCACGAGATCCGAAGCCTCGTGAGCCGAGGCCACAATGGGTGGAGGTGCCGCTGAATCATCAGTCGGCACGCAAGGTGTCGAAGTCGCTCTATCAAGCATTCGTGGAAACGGCCGAACTCGTTGAGCAAGGTCCAAAGGGCCTGCCAGGATTCGTGGTCTGGAGTGAGTCCATTCGGTTAGACGGCCGGACTAAGGACTCCGCGATCAAGCGACCGCGATTCACGATCGGCGTGGACCACGACAATGACCTGTTGGTTGTGGATGGTTCGCCAGCAGCGATCACGGGAGTTCGCAAGCTCATCGCGAAATTGGATGTCGCCTCGACTAACGATGACCGCAGCGTCCGCATGATTGCCTCCAATCACAACGTTCGCCAAGTGGCTCAGGCGTTGCGACCAGCCGTGAAGCAACTCGTCCAGAATAATCAGGACGCCGCTGGAGATGACCTAGAGTCAGATGACGCGAAGACGCCTGCCAAAACTCCGTTGAAAAAAGGGACGGCGAAGACCAAAGCCGCTCAAAAGCCGGCGAAAGCAAAGGCAAAAGATTCAACCGCGAAGTCGCCGAGTAAGCAGCCCGCATCGGAAGATGATGCGGAGATGCCCAAGCCGTCTGACAAACAGAGTCCGCCACCAATGGTCGGCGGTTTGAAAGGGGACGTGAACGTCGAGGCGTTGGACGATCTCGGCGTCTTGATCCTGCGTGGCAACGAGGCGGACGTCGAAGCGGTAATGAACATCATCCAGCAAATCGAAAAGCTGTCGGCTGGTTCGAGTCCCGACATTCATGTCCGCATGTTGAAACACGTTGACAGCGAATCGCTGGCCGAGCTGCTGACGTCGGTTTACGAGCGGCTCAATCGTTCGCGTGGTCGTGAGCGGGACGTGACACAACAAGTCTCCGTGATCGCTATCGGCAAGCCGAACTCGGTCATGGTGCTCGCTTCGCAAAACGACATCGAAGCAGTCGATGAGTTGATCGACAAACTCGATCAACCGGTCGATCCGACGAACGAATTTGAGGTCTTTCGGCTGCGACACGCAGTCGCTAGCCAAATGCTGACGGCGATCGAAAACTTCTTCGGCGGCGGCACGACGGGAGGCGCCGGACAAACACAGGCTCAAGGCACGACGACCTCGCGAACAACTGGCGGATTGCGTGGCCGAGTCAAAGCGATTTCTGATTCGCGAACGAACTCCGTCATCGTGCAAGCCAAACCGCGTGATCTGGAAGAAGTTCGGCGACTGATCGACGAGTTGGATCAAGTCGGCTCGCAAGCGGTCAACAAAATCAAATTGATCCCCTTGAAGAACGCGCTCGCCGATGAAATCGCCGAACTGTTGAACCTCGCGATCCAAAGTGCGATCAGTCCGCCGACACAGGCACGGTCGAATCAAACTGGTGGTGGCGGCGGTGGATTTCAGGGCGGCGGCGCTGGGCAAGGTCAGGTTGACCAGAAGCTGCGTGAAGCAAAAAGCGCGGTCCTGCAATTTCTCGAAAGCGATGAAAACGGCGAGAACATGATCGAATCCGGAATCCTCGCGGACATTCGCATCAACGCCGATGCGCGAACCAACAGTTTGATCGTGACGGCACCTGAAGAAAGTTTGGCGCTGGTCGAAGCGCTCGTGCGACGATTCGACAAACCCTCTTCGATGGTGGCCGAGATCAAGCATTTCATGCTGAAGAACGCTGACGCCTCCTCGGTCGTGAAAATGCTCAACGAACTCTTCAACAATCAAACGCAACAGCAAGGAGGTCAGCGCGGCGGTAATCAACAGCAACAGCAAATTGGACTGCAACTCGCCGGAGCGGAAGACGCCAGCAGTCAGTTGATCCCGTTGAAATTCTCGACGGACATCCGGACTAACAGCATCATCGCCGTCGGTGGTGCCGAAGCACTGAGCGTTGTCGAAGCAATTATCCTGCGACTGGATTCCAGCGAAGTGCGGCAACGACAGAGTTCCGTCTATCGTTTGAAGAACAGCCCGGCTCAAGAGGTCGGCAATGCCATTACGTTGTTTCTCCAAGGCCAACGGGACTTGGCTAATACCGGCAATCAAGACTTGATCAGCGATGTTGAACAGCTTGAGCGCCAAATCATTGTGGTCGCGGAGCCGAACTCCAACAGCTTGTTGATCAGTGCGACGCCGCGTTACTTCAAAGACATCATGGAAATGGTGACTCGAATCGACGCCGCCAAGGCCGAGGTCATGATCCAAGCGTTGCTGGTGGAAGTCACGTTGGACAACACGGATGAATTCGGCGTCGAATTGGGCTTCCAAGACTCGTTGCTCTTCAATCGCAGCATCATCAACGCGGCAGACATCACCACCATTTCGACAACCTCAACTCAAGCAGGGCAACCGCAAGTCACCACGCAGAACATCATCTCTCAAGCGGGGACACCCGGATTCTTGTTCAACAGCTTGAACCCCTTGGGCAACAACATCGGATCGAAAGGATCTGACCCGAATGCGATTGGCTCACAGGGACTGAGCAACTTCGGTGTCGGACGATCGAGCACCAACGCGGGCTTTGGCGGATTGGTCCTTTCCGCAGGTTCGGAAAGTGTGAATGTGCTGCTGCGAGCGTTGTCAGCCAGTCGTCGGCTGGAAATCCTCAGCCGCCCGCAGATCCGGACGCTCGACAGTCAGACTGGAACCATCAACGTGGGACAGATTGTGCCAGTCGTCAACGGCATCACCGCCTCTGGTGTTGCGGGGAACGTCGTGCCGCAAGTCTTGCGTGATCCTGCCGGAATCATTCTGGAAGTCACGCCGCGAATCACGCCGGATGATCGCATCGTCATGCAAGTTCATGCCGAGCGAAGCAGCTACAACCTCACCTCGAATGCCGGCGTGACGCTCACCACAGATGGCCAGGGACGCGAAATCAAAGCACCGGTGAAAGACATCAGCACCGCGCTCACGACGATCTCTGTCGCCAACGAGCAAACGATTGTGGTGGGCGGCCTGATCCAGAAAACCGACGACCTCATCACTCGCAAAGTGCCGTGGTTGGGAGACCTGCCGATTCTTGGCAACGTCTTCCGCTTCGATGCTCATCTTTGCAAGCGAACCGAACTGCTCATCTTCCTCACGCCGCGGATCATCAAAACCAACAGCGTCTCGGAGATCATCAAGCAGATCGAAGCGGAGCGGTTGCACTACACCGAAGAGGAAGCTGAGGCGCTTCACGGCCCGTTGTTCAGCGCTCCGGCTGCTGCGATGGAGGCTCCGATCGACGGTTCCACGGTTCCGACTTACGGGCCTGGAGAACTGTGGTTGCCGCCATCTCCGCAAGACTCGGCACCGCTGTCACCGCAGGGAAACAAAACATCCGCCGCACCACGCATCCTGTCGGTCCCACCGGCGAGCGACGACGGTCGCAGCGTCCAGGGAGTCAACTACCAACAACCAAATAATTCGGCGACGGGCTCACAAGCCGCGCCGAGAAAAGCCAAGGTCACGAAAAAAACGACATCAATCTTGGACACGTTTCATCGCGAGAAGTCAGCACGATAAGTGATAAGTGAGCCGGAGGGCGTTAGCCCCCGGACCGAGCGACGAACACGTCCGGGGGCTAACGCCCTCCGGCTCGCCAAATAGGCGAGTGTGCTCACACGAAATGGACGAAACATGAACGCCCTCCGCCGATTTCCTTACTCGAAAAACACAGCACGTCCCGCGTGGATGTTGTTCGCCACGGCGCTCGTCATCTCCCTGCTACCCGGATGCTCGACGAGCGGCATGTTCTCCAGGTTTTCCAACAAGGAACAATTCCAGAAAGCGACGCCGAGCAATCCCGCTGTCCGCTGTTTGTGTTTGTGGGAACCGGCGGAAGGAACGGGAGTCGATGACAAACCGGCTCGCGGAGTCGCCGGACAAATCTTCTTCTTTACGCGAGACAGCGTTTCATCAGTCGCCGTCGAGGGAGACGTGCGGATCTTCATGTTCGATGACCAGGGGACCGAGGAAGAACAGGGCAAGCCATTTCACAATTTCGACTTCAAAGACAATTCTTTCCGCACTTATTTGAAGCCGACCCAGTTTGGTCCGGCCTATCAATTGTTTGTCCCGTACTCACGCAAAGGCCGGCATCAAGCGGAACTCGCCGTCCGAGTCCGACTGGGCCAACCCGGATCATCTCCAGTGTTCTCCGAACTCACGAAGGTGGTGCTCGCTGGCCACGAGCGATTGCCGTCCAAGCCAACATCAGAATTATCAACGACCGATCCGGCGGCATCTGATACTCCAAGCGTTGATCACAACGATGCGACCGACAACGTCACGCCAAAATTGATCGAACAGACGTTTCGCGATATTCAGCGGGAGCGACAATCGCCACCTGTTATCAACCGGCGAGCCAGCATTTCCAGCGGAGAATTCAACGTGGCCGATGACGTTGAAGAACCGCTTCAACAACCAGCCCGAATGCGTTTGCGGCAATCGTCTCATGTGGAAGAAGAAGTTGAAGAGGCTGGTGAGGAACAAGGGGGATGAGTCGGAATCCGACGAGGTGATTTCAGATGAGTGCTCTTAGGCGAGCGCGAACCGGGGTCAGGCACCGCAAAATTCAAAAGTAGCGTGGGCTTCAGCCCACGTTTATCTGGAAATAACACTTCCGCGTGGGC
>JANNDA010000311.1:0-1954 GCA_031387195.1 Planctomyces sp.
AGGACGCCTCGCACGGCGAAGTGACCGAGCAGTTTGCCGTGCGCGTGATCGCGGCGCAACTCGGCAAGTCAGGTGAGACAGAAGACGACGCCCCTCACGCCGCTTCAACCTTCCTCGCTCTTCGCGAGGAGCTTGATCCGCTGTTCGCCAAGACGCTCTTTCTTTGGCCGCGTCAGACGGGACCAAAGGGCGATCTGGTGGACGACGAAATGGGCCGCGTGCTGCAAGTTCCCGGTTGGTCGAACATCTTCACGCAGCCGATCATCAACCGCATCGAGATGCTTTCGACCGGCGTCCGTACCGACATCGGTGTGAAGGTGTTCGGCCCGGATCTCGACACGATCGACAAGGTCTGCAAGCAGATCGAAGCCGCGCTCAAGCCGATCAACGGAACACGCGATGCGATTGCCGCGCCGGTCATGGGCAAGGGCTATTTGCAAATCGACATCAAACGCCAAGCCGCCGCCCGGTACGGCATCTCGGTCGAGGACATTCAGAACGAAATCGAAGTCGCACTGGCGGGCCGCGTCGTCACCTACACCGTCGAGAAGCGCGAACGCTTTCCCGTCCGCATCCGTTACTCGCGAACCACCCGCGAAGACGAAGAGGCGATTGGCAAACTGCTGATCAGTCCCGGTTCGATGTCGTCAAGCGGTTCGTCAGCCGGTGGCATGAACGGCGCGAGCGGCGGCATGTCTCCGAGAAGCCCGGCCTTTTCAAAAGGCCGGGCCTCTGGCGACGGCAATTCCTTCCTGTCCCCCACGACTTCATTGGGCAGCGACGCGCACTCATCAACGCCGCAACACGCGCTGTCCGGCCGCAGTGTGATTCCGCTGTCAGTCGTTGCGGACATTCAGATTGTCGAAGGCCCGGCGATGATCAAAAGCGAGAACGGCCGGTTGCTGAATTATGTGACGCTCAACGTGCGCGGCCGCGACATCGTCGGCTTTGTCGATGAAGCCCAGCGCGTCGTTGCCGAGAACGTCTCGCTGCCGGAAGGGGTCCACATCGAATGGAGCGGCGAGTTCGAGCATCAAGTCCGCGCGGCACGCACGCTGCGATTCGTCTTTCCCGTCGTCATCGTGCTGATCTTCGTGATTCTGTACCTGACGTATCACGACCTGGCCGACGCCGCGCTGATGATGCTGGCGGTCCCCGAAGCGCTCAGCGGCGGAGCGTTCTTCATGTACTTCTTTCCGAAGATCATGCAGGGCTGGCACACACCGCCGATGGATTTCAGCGTGGCCGTGTGGGTCGGCTTCATCGCCTGCTTCGGCATGGCCACCGAGACCGGCATCATCATGCTGGTCTATCTCCGCGAAGCGATCGAAAAACGCGGCGGCCTCGAAAACATCAAGTCGCTGGAGGAACTTCGCCAAGCGGTCATCGAGGGAGCGGTTCATCGGCTGCGTCCCAAACTGTTGACCGAAGGCGTGGCCATCATCGCCATCTTCCCGATGGTGTTCGCTCGCGGCGTGGGCGGCGAGATCCTGGCCCCGATGGCGCTGCCGGTGCTCGGCGGCTTGCTGATTTCCGATGAAGTCGTCGATCTGTTTTTGCCCGTCCGCTTCTATTGGGTCCGCCGTGGCCGCTGGCTGAAACTGCATCAACCCCAGGCCGATCATTCTCTGGCCGAATCCGACAACGTCATCTCCATGACCATCGCGTCCCCCGCGTCTTCCGTTTCCTGATCGAATCGCCAAACAGGAGTCAGCCATTCCCTCGTCTCGTCTTTGGAAGAGGATCGGTTGTTGATTTTCGTGTCCGTCGTCTTTGGCAGGCCCGTCAAAGTTTGCGGGTTGGGTTGCCGATACTGATTGCACCGACGGCGCGGCCGGAGCGCGCGGTGCCGTTGGCTGAGTTGTGGCACGCCACACCAATTCGCCGGAACGCGCTCGTGGCCGGTTCTCGACGAGCTCAGGAACCGGACGCGAGCGCGTTCCGGCGGATGACC
>JANNDA010000323.1:0-1744 GCA_031387195.1 Planctomyces sp.
GCTTCGACCCCGGCAGCGGCTTGCTCCAATGTCGGGTTGTTGGAGAGCGCGAGGCTTTCCAGATCGGCGAGCGTCATGCGCGTCGCGACGCGGTCGGATTTCGTCGGAATGGGAAGATCGGCCTCATACGCCGCGTTCTGACTTGCCTGGCCATCTTCCGCTGCGACGGGTGGCGCGGGATTCGGCGGGACGGTCGCCTGCGCTGGCACATTCATCGCGACACGATTCGCGCTGGGACGCGGCGTGTTCCCGCGCGCCGGCATCGTCGTGGCCGCGACTCGTGCGGAATGATCGCTCTTACGCGGAAGCAGCTTCGCCTTCCAGTCCGCTCCGGCCGCATTCGACGAACCGGCAGCGATTGCGGCGCAGACAATCGCCGCGCCGAACACGCTCCCTCCTGGAGCAACTTGTCGAATCCATGACATGGCTCAATCCTTGGCAAAAATGATCGGCTCGGCTTGCGACGAACGACGAGCGATAGTTGCAGTCCGGGAAAGATGGGCAGAACAACTGCGACTCGCCGTGTTCGCGGTTGTGCCTTCTCACCATCTTTCCACGCCGCAACTTCACCAGTCTCGCTAATTCAACACGATCTCTCTCCAAACGAAAGGAACCCTCACCGCATACGACGGCCAAGTCTTCAACGTCGGCCTCGCTGATATTCCCGAACGCAAGACCGACCTCGTCACCGGCAAGTACGTGCTGCCTGCACCAACTGACGAAACAACGGTCGCGATCAAGCTCGTGGATATGCTTGGCGAAGAAGTCGTCGTAACGAATGTCGTTTGATCCGCGCCTGTTTCACCGGGCTATGGATTCAGTCGTTCGAGCACGAAGACGCAGCGCTCGACATCGCGCGACTCTGTCACGCTCACCAATGGCGATTCGCCGCCTGGGACGTCGATCGGGGTCTGGCACTCGCGAACGACTCCGCCGCCGCGCCGACCAAAGACCCGCTGGTCGTGCTGCGTTCCCTGCCGTCGCTGGTCGCGCCGGAAAGCACGACCGTGATCGTGCTGAAGAACTTCCATCGGTTCCTGCAAAACGCCGAGATCGTTCAAACGCTGCACAACCTGCTCGTCGATGGAAAGCAATCGCGGCTGTTTTTCATTGTGCTCGCTCCCGTCATTCAAGTGCCGATCGAGTTAGAAAAACTGTTCGTCATTGTGGAGCACGACCTGCCCACGCGAGAGCAGCTTCTCGACTTGGCTCGCGGCGTCGCCACAGAAGATGGCGATCTCCCTTCCGGCCCACCATTGGACGCACTACTCGATGCCGCCGCCGGACTGACGCGCTACGAAGCCGAGTCCGCCTTCAGTCTCTCGCTGGTCCGCCACAACGCGCTGCGACCGGATGTGTTGTGGGAACTCAAAAGTGGAATGCTCAAAAAGAGCGGCCTCATGCAACTGCATCGCGGTCAAGAAGCCTTCGATCAACTCGGCGGCTTGGAGTCCCTCAAAGCATTCTGCTGTCGCGCTCTTCGCTACGGTGTTCGTCGCGCGGGTGTGCGCCCTCGCGGAGTCTTGTTGCTCGGCGTTCCCGGCACCGGAAAGAGTGCCTTCGCCAAAGCTCTCGGCAACGAGACCGGCCGGCCGACGTTGACGCTCGACGTCGGCTCACTCATGGGCAGCCTGGTCGGCGAATCGGAACGGAACATCCGCCAAGCCCTGCGCATCGTTGATGCGATGGCTCCCGCAGTCCTGTTCCTCGATGAGGTCGAGAAAGCGCTCAGCGGTGTCGCCAG
>JANNDA010000333.1:0-6902 GCA_031387195.1 Planctomyces sp.
GACGCAGGGAAAGGAATCCCAAAATGGTGATCTCTGACAGCCTGCTCGACAGGCTCGACTTGAGAACTTCGCTCGGACGTCGCGAGTCGTGCTGCATCGTGTGTGGCGAGACCTCGTCAATAGTGGTGCTCCGCGAAAGAGCTTATTCGGGACGACGTTGCTCGTGCGGAACCGTCTACACGTCGCCGCTTCCCGCTGAGGGTGAGATCGACTTCACCCAGGACGGTCATCCGGAAGAGTTCTATTCCTGCTCGGCAGACTACAAGGCACGCTGGCTGGCCCGAGCGTGTCCGCCGGGTCGGTTGCTGGAAGTTGGCTGCGGCAACGGCTCGTTCTTAGCGGCAGCGCGACAACGGGGCTTTGAGGTTCATGGGCTGGAACCGCATCCCAGCCGCGCTGCGAACGTGATCCGGCGGTATGGCATTGATGTGCGTCGCGAGTTTCTGGAAGAAACAACTTGGCCCCGTGAAAGTTTTGATGTCATCTATCACTGCGACATGCTGTCGCACTTCCGTGATCCGGTTCGCTCATTGCGAGCGATGACGGATCTGCTACGTCCCAACGGGCGACTTTGTTTCGAGGCGGGCTTATTGGGTGGCATCTCGACCGCCTGGTATCGGCTGCTGCGACAGGTCGGGCTGAAGCATCACTTGTGGCTGTATTCCGAGTCCTCGTTGCAGCGGTTGCTGGAATCAGCCGGTCTGGAGATTGAGCAGTCTCAACACTTCGGCTTGCTGCCGTACATCGGAGCCGGTCGAGCCGCTGCCTTGGCCAGAAAACTGACCAGCGGCGGTTTGAATGCGACTCGCACGCAACTTGGCTGCCGTGCAGCGAGGAGCGTTGATGCCAAGTACTTCAGACTCAAACATTGGCTGCGTTATCCGGTGGGAGCATTGTCACCGAAGATTGGTCCGCAAACGGTGTTGATGGTGGCTCGGCCGGTGTGATGTTGATCGAACAAAAGGATGTCAGTCGATGACCGCGATCAAGGAAGATCGCCAGCGAAGCGTGCTCGTGACGGGGGCCGGGGGATTCCTGGGTTCCGCCATCGTTGAGCATTTGTCACGCGCGGGCTTCCGAGTGCGAGCTTGGTTGGGAGGGCCGTTCGATTCTGTTCGCGAACCGGTTGTGCCCGTCGAGACGTTGCGAGCGGACATCACGGACGAAGCGGCTGCTCGGCAAGCGCTGACTGGAGTCGATGTCGTTGTTCATCTGGCGGGTCCACCGTCGGTCGCCGCCTCCTGGGAGCAGCCTGCGGAGTTTGCACGAGTTCACGTCGTCGGGACGGCGAATCTTCTGCAAGCGTGTGTGGCGCTCGGCGTCCGGCGAGTTGTCGCGGTCTCATCGGCGGAGGTTTACGGACAGCCGGATCAGAACCCAGTTGTCGAAGCGTCCGCATTGAAACCTCGTTCGCCCTACGGTGCGGTCAAACTGGCGGCGGAACACTTGATCGAGGCGTTCGTCACGGGACGCGGAATGGACGCGATCGTCTTGCGTCCGTTTTCGATTTACGGACGCGGCATGTCTGCGACGTCGCTGTTGGGCACGATCTTTCGGCAAGCGTTGCACGGGGATCGAGTTGTCCTGAACAACTTGCGACCGGTGCGAGATTACTGCCATGTGGATGATCTGGCTCGATCCGTTGTGCTCGCGGTCGAATCACCGTTGACGGGCTTTCGCGTGTTCAATGTCGCTTCAGGAATTGGGACGAGCGTGTCTGAACTGGCATCGCTCGCGATGCGGTTGATGGGCCGCAATCTGCCTTTGGAAGAGAACAGCTCCGCGCGATGCCCCGGTGCATCGGAGATCGACGAACTCGTAGCGTCGATCGACAACGCTCGCGAGTTCCTCGGCTGGCAGCCGACGATTTCCTTGGAAGACGGACTGCAACAAACACTCGATTGGTGGAGAACGCTGTGACACGCTACTTCATCACCGGAGCGCAGGGTTTTGTCGGACGTCATTTGGTCACGCAACTGTTGGCGACCAAAGCGGACGCCGAGATTTTGGGTTCGGGTCGATCAGCCGAGAATCGCGGCTGCTTCACTCATCAAGTGTCGTGGGGCTCGCGATGTCTGGCGGCTCCGTTGCCTCGGTCGATGCAGATTGCTCACGACGACCAGCGGTATCGGTACTTGCCGCTGGACTTGGCGGATGTCGAAGAGACCTCCCGCGAGCTGCGACGGTTTCGTCCCGAAGTGGTCATTCACTTGGCCAGCGCGTTGCGTGGCGATTCGAGCCTAACTCAATTCCGCACGAACGCGGAAGGTTCGTTGCAGCTTTTGGCAGCGTTGGAACACGCGGACGTGAAACCGGATCGCATCGTGTTCGGTTCAACGGGCGGCGTTTACGGATTGCCCGCTGTCGGCGAACTGCCGTTGCGAGAAGGCAGTCCTTGTCAGCCTGCGGACATTTACGGTGTCAGCAAGCTGGCTGCCGAGCAGGCGACTCGGTTGGAGGTCCAGCGATTGAAGTGGCCTGCCGTCTGGGCTCGGCTCTTCAACATCGTCGGCATTGGACAAGATGAGCGACACGTTTGCGGTCGGCTTGTCAGTCAAGCGGCTGCGATTTCGCGTTCAACGCGAGCAGTGATTCCCCCAAGTAACCCGAAGCGTCAGCGAGGGCGATCGCTTCAAGAGACTTCCAATTCGCTGTCTGGTGAAGCGTCCGCCCTCGCTGACGCTTCGGGTTACTGTGCTGCACCGCGCATCGAAGTCGGTGGCTTGGAATCAACTCGTGACTTCATCGATGTGCACGATGTCGCACGGGCGCTGATCTTCCTGACTCATCACGAGCAACCGCACGAGATCGTGAATGTCGCCAGCGGACGAGAGACGTCGATTGGCGAAGTGCTGCGGTTGACGTTGAGCCATTGTGGCTTGAACGGACAGGTTGAAATTGTGCTGTCAGCAATTCGCGGTGAAGTGACTCGACATGTCGCCGATGTCAGCCGGTTAAATGGGTTGGGGTTCGTTTGCGAGATTGGACTCGAACAGAGTTTGGATGAATTGATTCAGTATTATTTGCAGGAAGTCGCGTCGCAGCATGAAGAAAGCGAGCCGGAGGGAGTTAGCCGGGATTATTCATGATCCGAATGTAACCCGAAGCGTCAGCGAGGGCGTCGTCACGATTTGTCCTCGCTGACGCTTCGGGTTACATCGCGGCTCGCCGCGTCCTCCATGAATAGTCCGGCCTAACGCCCTCCGACTCGCCTACCTAGATTTTTGCATTCAAATTCAACAAGGGTTTCGAGATGAACATGGATGTTCTCCCGGCTGGATCGCCAGATTTCCGACGGCTCACTGAAGCCACCAAACAACGGTCCTTTGAAGTGGTCCTCTCGCCGGATTTGCTGAGTGACGGAGTCGCTCGGCTGGCGAATGCGTTCGCGGGTGAGCGAGTGCTGATGGTGACGACTCCGTCGGTTGCGCGTCTGCATGCTCTGCCGCTGCGGGCCGCGCTGCTTTCAGCCGGTGTTGATGTGTCGGTCCTTGTGCTGCCGGGTGATGAGTCGCGCAAGCGGCTCGAACATGTCGAACGCATTTGTACGGAATACTTCCGGCTGAAAATGAATCGGCAATCGTTTCTGTTGGCGCTCGGTGGCGGAGTCTGTTCGGACATGGTGACGATGGCCGCTTCAATGATTCGTCGCGGCATCCGGCATGTGCGTGTGCCGACGACGTTGATTGGCCAGATCGATGCGGCGATCGGCATCAAAGGAGCGGTGAACTTTGACGGACGCAAGAATTCGCTGGGCTGCTATCACCCGCCGGCGTTCGTGCTCGTCGCTCCCGAATTGTTAGAGACACTGCCGTCCGAACATTTGGTTGGCGGTTTAGCCGAGTCCATCAAAATGGCCGTCCTGCGCGACGCGCGCTTGTTCGACCTGTTGGAGCAACACAGCCGCGAACTGATCGACAGTCAGTTCGCCGAACCGCAAGCGATTTCGAACGAGGTACTCTGGCGATCCATCGAACGCATGTTGGAAGAACTGGAAACGAATTTCTTTGAGGATCAAACCTACGAGCGACTGGTCGATTTCGGCCACACCTTCAGTCCAGCCTTGGAAGCGGCGTCGGACTTTACTCTGCCGCATGGCCAAGCGGTCGCGATCGACGTCGCCCTGTCGGCGGCGTTGGCGGCGGAACTCGATCTGCTGGAATGTGACGTTCGTAATCGCATTGTTGCGTTGCTCCGCGACGTCGGCCTGCCGACATGGTCCCCGTTGCTCACTCAGACGCTGGCCGAACAAAGCCTGCACGACATGCAGTTGCATCGCGGCGGCTGCGTCAACTTGGTTGTTCCGACCGGCATCGGATCAGCCACATTTCTGCGCGAAGTCGATGAGATTCCGAATCAGTCGCTGCGTGCAGCGCTCACGTGGCTGAGAACACAATCCAACTTCAATGCCGAGGCTGACAACAGCGATCGAGCGCGCCATGTCATCCCCCTCACAACGGTCTTGGCTCGTCGGGCGGTTTTTCGATAAGTAGCCAGACGGAGCGTCATTTTCTGGAGTGCTCCGGCTTGACGGAGCCCTCCTTTCATTTGGAATGGCGACGTTGAGCTTCGGAAAGCGGTCGTCGATTGGTCGGGGTTTGTAGTGGCGATTTACGGAGTTTGAGAGTCGCCATTTCATAGGATTGGAGGGCGGTGTCGAGCCACCGCACTCCAGGTATCCGTCATTTGCCACGAAAGCGACATCACGATGCTTCGATCGCCCGATGAATTTGCGTTGGTCTTCGATGTCGGCGGCACGCATTTGCGAGCGGCCGTTTACACGCATCCGACGGGCGAGTTGTTTGGCTCACAGACACGACTGACTCCGAACTTCCTGCGGTTTCCGAACGAGTCGCCGGATCAGATTCGGCGACGGTTGTTGATCGAGATGGCAGAGCAAGGCCGCGAATTGTTTGGCGACGTCGCACCGCGCACTGTGGCCGTGTCGTTTGCGGGGCCACTGGATGCTCAACAGCGAGTCATGGCCGCGCCGACGATTTGGGGTCAGCGACCGGAGGCTCCGGTGGACTTGCTGTCTGAACTGCGCGACCTTTGGTCCGATGCAAACATTGTGTTGGAGAACGACGTTTCCGCTGCGGGCTATCGTTTTCTGCGTTCAGCCAACGACGACTTGTGCGTGGTCACGATCAGTTCGGGGATTGGCAACAAAGTCTTCATTCGCGGACGACCGATGGTTGGGCCGGCGGGTCGCGGCGGCGAGATCGGACATGTCCGCGTGGATGATTCGCTCGCGGCGGCACATTGCAACTGCGGCGGGCCAGGACATCTCGGAGCTGTTTCGTCAGGGCGCGGCACTTTGGATTTCGCCATTCGACACGCATGCTCTTCGGGTTACTTTGCTGAATCACGACTGGCGGCGATCGTGAACGGTGATGCGGAGGCGATTACGAATCCCGCGATCGTCACGGCGTTTCACGAGCACGATCCGTGGACGATCGACGTGATTCGTCAAACGGCTCGGCCGTTGGCCCGCGTGTTGGCGACGATTCATCTGGCCGTCGGTATCGAGCGGTTCGTGCTGATCGGCGGCTTCGCGATGGCGCTGGGAGACGGATATCGCCGGCTGCTCGCGGAACTCGCCCGCGAACTCACTTGGGACATGGGACAAGACTGGTTCGAGATGTTGGAACTCGGCGATCCCGATGGTCAATCGACGCTGATTGGCATGGGACGTCGAGCGTTTGAATTCACGGAGGAAGCTGCACATGACAAAGATGAGCACAAGCACGTCCAACAAAACCACCGTTCGCCGCTACAACTACGCCTCCCAGTTCGGCGACGAGTTGCCTGAGCTGCTGCAAGACATCGAACGGTTGCTGCTCAGCGGCGACTATGTCCTGTCGCGTGACGTGACGCGGTTCGAGCAAGCCTTTGGACAATACCTCGACATTCCGCATGTCCGCGGCTTGAACAGCGGGACTGACGCGCTGATCCTCGCGTTGCTGGCGTTGGGTGTCGGTCCTGGAGACGAGGTCATCACGCAAGCGAACACGTTTTATGCGACCGTCGCCGCGATCCGCTTAGTCGGTGCAACCCCTGTGCTGGTGGATGCGGAGGAAGAAACCTGTTTGATCGACGTCGCGCAGCTTTCCGCCGCGATCACATCTCGAACGCGAGTCCTGCTGCCCGTGCATCTTTACGGCAAGCCGACTCCCATGATGCCGATTTTGTCTCTCGCGGAGCGGCATGGTCTGGCCGTTGTCGAAGACGCGGCTCAAGCACACGGGGCGAGATTGGGTGAACGCCGCGTGGGGACGTTCGGAACGTTTGGCTGTTTCAGTTTTCATCCCAGCAAAAATCTCGCGGCTGCCGGCGATGCGGGAGCGATCGTGACTCGCGATGCACGCTTAGACGAAGAGATTCAACGTCGCCGATCACTGGGACAAGCCGGGCAGAACAATCATGTAACGCTGGGCTACAACTCAAAGTTGGACGCTCTTCAAGCTTTAGTGTTGTCGCTGAAGCTGCCACGTTTGGACGAGTGGAACGAATCGCGCCGCCGAGTGGCTCGGTGGTATCACGAGTTGCTCGCAGACTTGCCAATTGGATTTCAAGAGTGGCAACCAGGCGAAGAGCATGTGTTTCACCTATTCCAGATTCGCACCGAACAACGCGATGAACTGCTGAGTCATCTGCAACGTCGCGGTGTCGATGCTGTGATCCGCTACCCGCAGCCGATTCATTTGCAGACGGCATTCGCTGACCAAGGCTGGCTGCCGGGACAATTTCCCGTTTCAGAACGGCTCGCGCGTGAGCTGCTCTGCCTGCCGATCCGCCCAGACATGGTGCTCGACGAAGTCGAGTACGTTGAGAATGCGATTCGGGAATTCTTCGTCGAGACGTCAGTGTAGGCGGGGCAAAAACCTGGAGTGCTGCGGCTC
>JANNDA010000338.1:0-11913 GCA_031387195.1 Planctomyces sp.
ACCGCGATCAAAAGCGGGCGGAAGATAGCGATTTGCCGCGTGAGTGTCACACGGCTTTTACGTAGCTGTCATCGCTCCGCGTGACGAACTGAGTGCTTCACAACGCCATGTTCCGTGCAGCAACGCTGCTATGGCACCGACGCTCAGTGAGCGACCGGCTCGTCACGCGGAGCGATGACGGCTACGTACAACACTTCACGTTCGTGTCAGCACCGCAGGCACCGGCGCGTCATACGTCCGACCGGTCGAACAGTTCCCGTTGCCCTCATTGTCACACGCGAGTTGGTACAACCGCTTGCCGGCCTCGGTCGGATAGTTGCCGGTGATGCAGGCTTGGCAGATGGAATCGGTCGGCATGCCGATGCTGCGAGCGATCGCTGAGATCGGGAGATATCGCAACGAGTCTGCTCCGATCGCGCGAGCCATCTCCGCTTCGACCTCGGGCGTGAGTTCCGAATCGTGCATAAACTTCGGCGCAAAGAGTTCTTTCTTCGTGCTCATGTCGATGCCGTAAAAGCACGGGGCGACGATGGGCGGGCAAGCGACTCGGACGTGAACTTCTTTCGCTCGGCCACGGTCGCGGAGTTGATGAATCAATGCCTTCATCGTGGTTGAACGCACGATCGTGTCTTCGACAAGGATGACTTTCTTCCCTTCGAGCACTTCCGGCAGCGGCGTGTATTTCGCACGCACTTTGTCCGCTCGATTGTTCCCTTCGATGAAGGTGCGACCGACGTACCGATTACGAATCAGACCTTCCAAACTCGGAATGTTGAGCTGATAGGCCATGCTGTCAGCGGCGGCCTTCGCGGTATCGGGAACTGGAACCACGATCGTGTCTTCGTCGAGTTCAATTTGCTCCTGCCGAGCCAACTCTTCCCCCAACCGCTTGCGAGTCAAATACACGCTGCGATCGTCGAGGTTGCTGCACACGTTGGCGAAATAAATCCACTCGAAGAAGCAATGTGCTCGCTGCGGGCTTTCGGCAAACCGGCGTTCAAACTCGATCTTGCCGTTCTGAATGATGATCGCCGTACCGGGGGGCAAACTACGAATCTGCGAATCGCGGAAGCCCATGTTCGACAGCGCGACGCTCTCGCTGGCAGCGGCAAACAGCGGCCCGTCGATCGCATAACACAGCGGTCGGATTCCCAGTGGATCGCGAGCCACGCACATGTCGCCGAGTGCATTCAAGAAGACGATGTTGTACGCGCCGTCCAGTCGCCGCGCCAGATTCGACAGCACTTGCAGCAGATCCGGCTCTCCGACCGTCTTGATCTCCTGACAGAACAGGTGCATCAGGATTTCGGTGTCGGTCTCGCGAGCCAAATGGAAATCGTTGTTCTTGAGAACCTCTTCGCGGAGTTCCAAATAGTTCGCCAACTGGCCGTTAAACGCAAAGCTGAACCATTTTGATTTTTCGATGTGATGCCGCTCGAACGGCTGCGCATAGCTGCGATCGTCTTTGCCGCAGGTGGCGTACCGCACATGCCCGATCGCCGCCGGGCCGGCGTACTCATTCATCAGATTTTGGTACTCGTCCTGCTTGTTGAGGTGAAACACCTCGGTGACGGTGCCAACATCCTTGTGCGTATCGATGATTTGATTGCGATCGTTGCTGAACGTCGTCATCCCCGCTGCCAATTGCCCGCGATTCTGAATATCGAGCAACAACCGCGAAATCAGCCGCGATGTCTGCGTCGGCCCCTCTTTCGGTACGAGATCGCTGCGACCTCGATTGGGAAGATGATAAACCGCCGCGATGCCGCATTCGTGATGCAGGTCCGCCATCGAAGACACTTCCGTTCGGCTGAGATTTGGTTTTGAAAGAGATTCTGTCGGCGAGCGTCGTCGCCTCGGAATGATATATCGTCTGCGGCAACCGAAACCAACTGACCGCGCGTTGCCGTGCTCTCATCAAAGTTGTCCGATTCAAATTCATGAACCTTGCACGACTGACACGCAGAGTCATTGGATTCGGAACTCTGCGTAGCTCAATTGGCTTCATTCCCTTGCCGCCCATTCCTTTGCCGCTTTTAGCGTTCTTGGGAACGGCAAAGGAATAGAAGATATCCCGCATCTCGATCGAACGATCGCGTCAAAGCACGATCTCTCGCCAGTGAGCCACTTTCCTGAGAGGCGGGATTCCTTTACATAACCCTCGTTTGCCAATTGAACTCGAACGTGCCAACCGAATTTGAAACGGACAGATGGGACAACATTCCAAATCTGCAATCGCTGCTCACCCCACTCGCCAAGCGGTGATTGATTCGGCGAAGACGATCGTCGTGAAGGTCGGCACGAATGTGCTCTCGAAAGCGGACGACACGCTCGACCTCGATCGCATCGAAGCGTTGTGCGATCAGGTGCTCCGGATACTCGAATCTGGCCGCAAAGTGGTAATGGTTAGCAGCGGCGCGATCGGCGCGGGAATCGGACTGCTCGGTTTGAAGGAACGACCGAAGGATTTGCCGCACTTGCAAGCGGCAGCAGCAGTCGGGCAAGCACATCTCATTCGGCTCTACAACGACTGCCTCGAACGGCGAGGTTATCACGCGGCCCAATTGCTGCTGACGGCGAACGACTTCAAAAATCGGGCGCGATATCTCAACGTCCGCAACACGCTCAACACGCTGTTTGAATTCCCTGTTGTGCCGATCATCAACGAGAACGACACCGTCAGCATCGCCGAGATTAAGTTCGGCGATAACGATCAACTCGCCGCGATGGTCACGGGGCTGATGGATTCGCCGCTGCTAGTGATCCTCTCGGTTGTCTCCGGGCTATTTGACGGCGACCCGGCGAAATCGACGAGCCGATTGATCCCGCTGGTCGAATCGTGGGACGACGCGCTCCGCACGCTCGCGGTCGAATCGAAAAGCACTCGCGGCACCGGTGGGATGCAATCGAAGCTCGAGGCAGTCCGCATCGCGACCGCCGTTGGCGAAGACGTCATCATCGCCGACGGTACGGTGCCGAAAGTGCTCGACGAGATTCTGGCAGGCCGCGACGTCGGCACGCTGTTCCTCGGCAAACACAAAGCGGTCCCCGCGTGGAAACGCTGGATCGGTTTCACGGTCAAACCGAAAGGCCGCTTCCGCCTCGATTCCGGCGCACGCCGCGCGATCGAGCATCGCGGCAAATCTCTGCTCGCCGCCGGCATCAAAACCGTGTCCGGTGAATTCCATCGAGGCGAAGTCGTCGCCTTGGAAGACGAAACCGGCGAAGAGTTCGCTCGCGGCCTGACGAATTTCGACTCCCGCGAGATGCTGCTGATCGCCGGCAAGAAAACCGCCGAGGTCGCCAAATTGCTCGGCGATGTTCCGTATGCCGAGGTCATCCATCGGGACAACCTCGTGATGACGGTTTGATCGGCCACGATTGTTGACGAACGGTGACTCGCCGCAGCGCGGCTTGGTCGATATCCACGCCCAGCCCCGAATTGGTTAGCGCCGGTGCGACTCCACCTCGGCCGAAAGTGATGTCTTGAACTGTCAGTCGTTCACGAACCAGATGCCGATCGTAGCTTCCTTCGAGGTAGCGGACGTTCGCAACCGAGCACGCAAAGTGGCGGCCAGCGGCCGACAGGATTCCGGTCTCACCCACTTGGCAGCCAAGCTGATAACCCAAGCCAGCCTGATGAGCGACTGAAGCCAATCGCAGCGACGGAACGAGCCCGCCGCACTTCGACAGGCGGATGTTGAACAAGTCACATGTCCCGGTTTCGATCGAGCGATGAGCATCGGTCAGACTGCATAAGGACTCGTCGAGCATCAGCGGAACGCCGATCGTTCCTCTCAGCTTCGCCAAGCCATTGACGGTCGAGTGCGGCACGGGCTGTTCCAGCGACGTGATTCCGAACGGCAGCAGCGGCGCGAGCTTCGCCTCCAAGTTTTCGCACGACCACGCTTCATTCGCGTCGATCCGCATGTCGATCCGGTTGACCGGCAAAATACCGCGAATCTGCCGCAGCAATTCGGCGTCATCAAAGCCATCAACGCCGACCTTCACTTTCGTCTGCTGAAAGCCATACAGCCGAATTTTCCAAGCTCGGACGGCAGTCTTCCAACGCGACATCGTCGTGATTGCGGCACCGTATCGAACTTGCGCCTTCGATTCGCGAATCGCCATCGTCTCCGGCAACAACTCCGTGACTCGCGACAGCGGCACACCTTCTGACCTGGCGGCGGCATCCAACACGCTCAGTTCAATCGCGCATCGAGCGGAGTTGCCAAAGCAGCCGCGTTCCACGAACGGACAATCGCTTTCGACCACCTTCAGCTTGAGCCGTTCAGTCAAAGCGATCGCTTGCGCAAGATTTTCAATCGGATCGCCCAATTGCCGCGATAAGTCGCTGTCCGCAAGCAGGCTCCAAACATTGTCGATCGTCTCGCCCGTGACATAGGGCCGAGGCAGCCCCTCGCCCCAACCAACCGCGCCGTTGTCGAGTTCACATTGCACGACCACTGAATCCGTCTCTTCGCGCGAGTGCGACGCATGACGCACGGTGTGCTTCAGCGGAATGCGAACGTGATAAGCGGTGAGGCGTCGGAGTTGCATTAGGGGGCAATCAAGCGACCCCACCGAGCTTGTCTCGGTGGCTCGCGGGCCTTTGCGCTACGGTGATTAAGTATTCAACTCGTAGTGCAAAAGCCTTTAACCACCGAGGCAAGCTCGGCGGGGTGAATGTGGAATCGCAATATTGAAGACTATGTGACGAGGCATTTCAGGCGAAACCAACCCAGCTACAAATCGAATGTCTTCAACAGCGCATCCAGTGCTCGTTGCCCGTCGACTGGTGACACGACTGCGCTGATGCGGATTTCGCTGGTGCTGACCATCTGAATGTTGACGCTGGCTCCGGCGAGCGCGTTGAACATTTTCTCGCCGACGCCAGTGTGACTGCGGAGGCCAATGCCCATCACCGACAACTTGGCAATGTCTCGTTCAAAGCTGAGGGCCGCGTCACGCCACGGTTCCAGAACTTCTCGGACCAACAGCAGGCATTGATCGAGGTCTTTGCGGAGGACGGTGAACGACAAGTTGGCGTGTCCGCGTTGGCTGATGTTTTGGACGATCATATCGACCATCACGCTTCCCTCGGCGACGGCGGTGAAGATCTTCGCGGCGACACCCGGCTCATCAGGCAGGTTACGGACGGTGACTCGCGACTGGTCTTTGTCGAGCAGCACTTCGCTGACGACGATGTCTTCCATGTGCGATAACCGCGAGACAACGTCACGCTCCAATTCATCGCGTGTGTGATGTGAAATGTCGGTCTCGCTCCGTTGTTCAAAGCCGACGGGGGGTGACACTGCGGTTTCCTCGTGCAGTTTGAAGCCGGCGTGGACCGCGACGAGCGCTTCCTGACAGCGACTGCGATCGACGAGGCACGAGATTTTGATGTCGCCGGTCGTGATCATGTCGATGCTCACCCCGATGCCGGCGAGCGATTCAAACATCGTCGCGGCGACGCCGGTGTGATGCCTCATGCCGGTGCCGACCGACGAGACTTTGGCCAAGTTCGTGCCGTGCTGCACGCTACCGGCACCAAGTTCCGCGACCGCTTCGTGAGCTGCAGTGAGCGTTTCAGCCAGATCGTTCTGCGGAATCGTGAAGGAAATCTGTGCGAGTCCACCGCTCGCAACGTCTTGCACCACCATGTCGATCGGGATCTTGCGATGCGCCATCTTCGTAAAGATCAAGCTCATCACACCGGGCCGATCCGGGATATCGCACAAGCTGACACGGACCTCATCTTTGACCAATGCTAAGCCGGTTGCGATCGGCGCGTTTTCATCCGCTTCGGGACAGATCAGCGTACCGAGTGTGTCATTGAACGACGGTCGCACGCGCAGTCTCACGCGGTACTTCTTGGCAAACTCGATCGACCGCGAGTGCATCTTGCCACCACCCAGACTCGTCAGTTCGAGCATCTCGTCGTACGAAATCTGTTGCAGCTTGCGAGCGTTCTTCACGATCCGCGGGTCGGTCGTAAAAATCCCTTCGACGTCGGTGTAGATCTCGCACTCTTCCGCTTGCAATACGGCGGCCAACGCGGTCGCCGTCGTATCGCTGCCGCCTCGGCCAAGCGTTGTGATGTTGAAGTCGTCATCGACTCCCTGAAACCCGGCAGCCACGACGATCTTGCCCGCATCGAGTGCCTTCCGCATCCGCTCGGTCGAGATTTTCTTGATGCGTGCCTTCGTATGCGAATTGTCGGTCAACACGCCAATCTGCGCGCCGGTCAGGCTCACGGCCGGCTCACCCAATTCCTGAATGGCCATCGCGACGAGAGCGACCGCCTCTTGTTCGCCGGTCGCCAGCAGCATGTCCATTTCGCGGGTCGGCGGGTTCTTCGAGATCTCGTTAGCCAGTTCAATCAGCTCGTCGGTCTTCGCGCCGCGAGCACTGATGACCATGACCACCTGATGCCCTTTGCGCTTCGCATCGACCGCTCGCTGGGCCGCCGCCAAGATCCGCTGAGCGTTCGCCACACTGGTCCCGCCGAACTTCTGCACGATAATCGACACGATGCCATAACCCCGTGATTTTCAGGAAAACTGACTTCAAACGAGCGGGCCAAGATATCAAAAGAATTTCGGCACCGAAACGCACTGCCATGACCGATTCAAACAACGCCAATTTCCCGCCGTACTCCTACGTTCCCGGCCATTTCCCGCACCCCATCAGCGATCCCGCCGGCCACAGCTTCGGCATGAGCGTCCCGAAGGCCGAGCCCATTGATCCCGCCAACTGGCAAGCCTCGTCCGAGTATCTGCGCGGCATCGAACTTTTCAATCACGGTTATTACTGGGAAGCTCACGAAGTCTGGGAGTCGCTGTGGCACGCCGCCGACCGAGCCGGTCCCATCGCCGACTTCCTCAAAGCACTCATCAAACTCGCCGCCGCCGGGGTCAAAGTGCGAGAAGGCAATTCCGCCGGAGTGTCCGCCCACGCTCGCCGTGCCGAGCAACTCTTTCGTCAAGTCGCCCAAGCACATCCTGCCCTGGCAACTGACTCACGTTGGCTTGGTTGCGATCTCGAAAACCTGATCGCCTTCGCCAACAACATCGCCGCCGCACCACCAAGGATTTGCCTTTACAAACCGCTTCCATCAGTAGAGGTCGCGTTTGAGCAAAGTCTGAACAGCGAGAAATGAAACGATGGTAGAAGCTCATTCCGGCAGCGGCTTGCCCTTCGTCTCCGGGGCGAACGGCAGCACGATCAAGCCCAGCAAGAAGATCGAGCACATCGTCACGCCTGCGTAGCGCATACCGTCTTGATACCCGTTGGCGACGGAGAAAACATCTCTCGTCAACATGCCCAGCGCGAACGGGCCGCCGGCAGCGACGTAGCGGCCGACGTTGTAGCAGAAGCTCGTGCCGGTCGATCGCAGCCGAGTCGGGAACAGCTCTGGAAAGTAAATCGCATAGCCGCCGAACAGAGCGAGCTGGCAGAAACCCATCAGCGGGATCATCCAGAACACTTCGCTGAATTGGTCCAGGTTCCAGAAAACCAGCGCCGTGCTGAACATCGCGGCGACGAACGAAACCGCGAACGCCGGCTTGCGGCCGAAGATACTCGTCATGTGGCTGTAAGCATAAATGCCGAAGAATCCACCAATGTTTTGCATCACCGACGTGATCCCGACCCACGTCGCCACCTTGCCGTTGACGACGTTCTCGGCGAGCCCCTCTGCTTCAAAATGTTTGCGGAAGACGGGCGAGAGCAGATCGAAGCTGAAGAAGCCGATGCCCCACAGCCCGATGATGCCCGATGAGGCCAACAGCAAACCGACAATCGCGTTCTTGCGCCAGCGTGGATCGCCGAACAATTCCGCGAACGAGCCCAATTGCTTTCCCACTCCCGCGTCATGCTGTGCCTTCCAGGTCTCCGGCTCTTTCAGATTACGACGAATAAAGATCGCCAACAGCGCGGGAACAGTTCCGATCAGGAACAGGATGCGCCAAGCCTTCACCGGCGTATCACCCACAGCCAGATTTTCAAACCCGCCCGCACTCTCAACCTGACCGAGTGCAATATTCATCAGCGCGGCGGAAACGTTTCCGACAGCCGACAAGGCTTGCAACAAACCAAGCGCAAACGGCCGAGCCCGATTCGGCATCACCTCAGCCACGAGCGACACGCCGACAGCAAACTCACCACCGACACCCAAACCGGTCAGGAAGCGATAGAAGGCGAAGTCCCAAAAGCCGATCGAAAAGGCGCTCAGCCCCGTGCAGATCGAGTAAATCAGAATCGTCCACAGCATGACCTTCGCCCGGCCGACGCGATCACCGAGCACTCCGAAAATCAAACCGCCTGTTGCCCAACCGATCATGAAGATTGACGTCGCGAGCGGGCCGTAGAAATTGATCAAAGCTTTCAACTCGTCTGGAGTCTGCCCCTTCACCGCCAACAACTCCTTCATCGCCGGCATACGAGCCAGATTGAAGAGCTGCTGATCCATCGTGTCGAACAACCAGCCCAACGCGGCGACGATGAGTACGAACCAATGATACCGAGTCAGTTCCTTGTACCACGGTCCGTCGAACGCTGTGTTGGTGTTGTTCGAGTCGGGCTTCAGCTCTTCAAAGCCATGCATGTCGCGAGTTCCTTGTGGGTGATTGTTCGCTGCTCCGGATCATCCGGCTGCCGCGAAGTCGTGGCAGTACAGCCGAAGCGACGCAAGGGTTCAAGCGACGGCAGCAACTCAGTCATATTTCCCCGCTCTTCACCAGAATTTCTGGGTGAAACGATTAGGGAAGTGATTTTTTAGGAATGGCAGGGCAAAAGAATGTTGGCTTGATGGGAACGTTAGAAACGAGTGCGATATTCCCTGTTCCGTCGGTGTGGACTTTATATCCCTGCGGTGACTGCTCCTTATTCGACTCGCCCGACTGGTCGGAGGCCAATGCCTCGGCGGTTTGTGAGCGTGTCGCCCAAGTCGGTGCGGGCTTCTTCGGCGAGGGTTTCCAAACGACGGACAACGTCGGGATGTTGCTCGGCCACGTTGCGAGTTTCGCCGGGGTCGTTCTTCAAATCAAACAGCGATTGGTCAAGGCGGCGCACTTCGTAGCCGTGTCGGCTGGCGATGCCGCGGATGCCGGACTCTTCGATCGACTTCGGTTGCATCTTCTCGAAGTTGGCGGGCTTGCCCGCTCGGCCCGGTGGTCCGGCGACTGTCAGGTAGTCGTGAGCGAAATGCAGTTTCCAATCGCCGCTGCGGATCGCTTGCAGTTCTTCGCCGGAAAAGAACAGCAATGACGCGTGCGGCGTGCGCGCGTCTGCTTGACCAGCCAGAAGCGGCCAGACATCGAGTCCGTCGATGCGCAGTTTCGGCAGCGGGGCACCGGCGAGCTTCGCCAGCGTCGGCAGCAAGTCGATGGACGCGACCGGCTCGTCACAGCTTCGTCCGGCAGGGATCTGATTCGGCCAACGCATGATGCAGGGAGTTCGCACGCCACCCTCGAAGGTCGTCAGCTTCCCTTCGCGAAACGGTGACGCGCTGCCTGCGTGCTCGCCGTAAGAAAGGAACGGGCCGTTGTCGGAGGTGAAGATGACCAGCGTGTTGTCTTCGAGGTTCAGCCGTTTGAGCGTGGCCACAATCTCGCCGACGGACCCATCGAGCTCCTCGACGACATCGCCATACAGGCCGCGTGCGGAGCGGCCTTTGAACTTTTCCGAGACGAAGATTGGCACGTGCGGCATGATGTGTGGCACGTACAAGAAGAAAGGTCGGTCTTTGTGCCGAACCATGAATTCCGTCGCTCGCTCAGTCAACCGACGAGTGAACTGCGATTGATCGGGATCTTGCTCAATGGTCTTGTCGCCTTCGATCCACGGTAGCGACGGAATGATCTTCACCACCGGATGCAGCGGGCCGTTGTCGTTCGAATACGGAATGCCGAGGAACTCATCGAAGCCGTGCCGCAGCGGTGAGAACTCCGGCCGATGGCCGAGATGCCATTTGCCAAAAATGCCCGTCGCATAACTTCGCAGTTGCAACAACTCTGGTAAGAGAACTTCGTCGGAGTTGATCCCAACTTTACTCGTGTGATTGAGCGCCCCCGCTAAACCGACGCGATTGGCATAACAGCCCGTCATCAGCGAGGCTCGCGAAGCGGTGCAGACTGGTTGCGAAACATAGAAGCTGGTGAATCGAGTCCCCTCCCTTGCCAGCCGATCGATGTTCGGCGTGCGAATGTCCTTGGCACCGAAGCAGCCGACGTCTGAGTAACCGAGATCATCCGCAAAGATCAGCACGACGTTCGGCGGTCGCGATGGCTCGGCAGCGATGACTGACGAAGTCCAACACATCACGACTGCGAGACAACAAATCCTTTCAATGAGCCGCAGTCCTCGTCCTTCTTTCAGATCCTTGGTGCCGGAAAGGACTCTTGTGATTCTCAATCTCGACACTCCCCAATACTGACTCAAAGCGAGTTTTGATTTGGCCCACGGAACACACGGAAAGACACGGAAAGAATTTAATTCGGATATTAGAAATAACGCGAGTTGAGTTGGCGACACTGATCGCCACAACGCCTCGCCTTACTCCGTGTCTTTCCGTGTGTTCCGTGGGCTCAAACCGAAATGCTGAACTACTTCAGCATTTCCAGCCGTTGCCCGCTCCCCCAAAGAGCGGGACTTTTCCGTGGTCGGCGTTGACCCCATCAACGCCGGAACCACTCAGCAGTGCTTCATCGTTGTCACCTCCGAATAGTTGGAATGAGGACGCGGATACGCTTCGTAGCCACAAGCTTCCAGCTTGTGAGCTTTCTGCGAATAGCTGACAAGCTGGAAGCTTGTCGCTACGAACTGCAACCTCTCACAAACCCAACGCCGTCATCAGCGCGTCGGACAGCACAAACTGCTCGTCAATCACAGCCGACGCGTCGTTGAACACGTCGTTCCCTTCGTTACCGGCCAGCACGTCGGTCGAGCCTTGTCCGTTGAGCGTGTCATCGCCGTCGCCCGCCAGCAGCGTGTCGATGTCCGCTCCGCCGAGCAGCACGTCGTTGCCGTCACCACCGACGAGGACGTCTCGACCCGCTCCACCATTGAGCGTGTCGTTGCCGTCACCAGCGTTGATCGCGTCGTCGCCGATGCCACCAGAAATCGAATCGTTGCCGTCACCGGCAATCACGGTGTCGTTGCCGTCGCCGGAGTCGATCGTGTCGTTTCCGTCGCCGCCCGTCACCGAGTCATTACCGAGATCGCCGGTGATCGAATCCGCTTCAGAACCGCCGCTGATCGTGTCGTTGCCGTCGCCGCCACTGAGCGTGTCGGTTCCCGATCCGCCGGAGAGCGAATCATCACCCGCTTCGCCGTTGACTGTGTCGGCACCGAAGTCACCCGTGGCAGTGTCGTTGCCGTTGCCACCGCGGAGGCTGTCGTCGCCGTTGCCGCCGGTGATCGTGTCGTTGCCGTCTCCACCGTTCAGTCCGTCGTTGTCATCGCCGCCGTCGAGCGAGTCATCGCCTCCTTCGCCGTTGATGCGGTCTTCTCCCGCCCCACCGACGATCGAATCGTTGCCGAGTCCACCCAACAACGTGTCGCTGCCGTCACCGCCATCGAGCGTGTCGTTGCTGTTGCTGCCAGTGATCGAGTCGATGCCGGTTCCGCCGGAGAGCAGCATCCGCACGTCGCCAGTCGAAACTCCCACCGCACTAATCGTGTCGTCACCGTTTCCACCATTGATCGAGAGCACCATCGCGGTGACACCCGTCAGACTGCCGACGGTGATCGTGTCATCGCCGTTGCCGCCGTTGAGCGAGACGTTCGTGATGCTCGAAGCAATCGTCAGCGCAATTCCACTCTCGTCCACCGTCAGTCGGCCGTCAGCATCCTTGCCCACCGTGAAGACGTTGCTGGCTCCATTGCCGTTGATGACCACTCGATCGCCAC
>JANNDA010000376.1:0-3805 GCA_031387195.1 Planctomyces sp.
TGCCGATGAAGTGATAGTCATAGCCGTGCGCCAGCTCATGAAACACGACAAACGGGTGGCGGTAGCTATCTCCCACGTGTGTCACGACACTGAGCGACATGAACGATGCAGGGTCTTTTGGAATCGTGTAACCGTGGTCAATCAGCCATGCTCGTTCCGGGTGATACGACAGGTCCACCTTCTCTTTGCCCTCGATCCAGATGGCGTTTTTCTCCTGCATGTTGGTCACCGCCAGGGCCGGAGCGGCCAGCTTTACCTGGTAGAGTTCCCACTTCAAATGCTCCAGCGTCCTGGCCGTCTGCTCGAGATATTGCCTGGGCACATCGCGATTGATGTAGACGGTCCAACCTTCCACGTTGGAAATCGAGAAACGGTCGTCGGATCCTGTATTTGCGGCCGGTTCCGCGGACGGGGATTCCTTAGGCTGCTCTCCCTTCGACTGCCCGGCCAAGATGAAGACCTTCAACGGTCTCGTCGCGTCTTGCGCAGCGGCGATTGCGCCAAGCATCAAGAAAACAAATGCGGGGATGATGGCTTTTTTCATGAAGTGACCTTTTGCTTCTGCGAAAAATGCGTTCTTGCTCATCACGCTCTCGCCTGGCCTGACCACTGACTCCACCACTGCTGAAAGAGTTTGAGTTGCGCTTCGGCAAAGTGCTTTTGACTGGGTGAGAGCCGATCGGATTCGTTGAAGTGCAATTCGTAGTCCGTCTCGCCGAGCAGCACGAGCAGATACTTGTAGTACAGCACCAGGTCGGGCCCTTCGTCGAAACGCGACAACTCGGTGAGGCCATCTTCCAGTTCTCGTGCCAGTCGCCGGGCTTCGACATCACCGGTGGCAGCCAGTTTGCAAAGCGCGATCAGGTGCAGCACTTCACGCGGCAGGCAATTACCGATTCCGGTGATCGCGCCCACCGCGCCGCAGCGAATGAAGCCATGACACACTTGAGTATCCACGCCCACCATCAGCAGGACGTTGCTGTCGGCATGAGTGATGTGCTCGGCGGCGTAGCTCAAAGAATCCGCACCGCCGAATTCCTTGAAGCCGACGAGATTCGGAAACTCGCGACGGAGATCGAAGAACAAGTCCGCTTTGGTCTCGAACCCGTAGTAGGGACTGTTGTAGATCACGGCGGGCAGATCGGGGGCCGCTGCCAGGATGCCAGCAAAGTGCGCTCGCTGAGCCGCCGGAGAAGTTCCGCGTGACATGAGGCGGGGGATGACCATTAAGCCCTTCGCCCCAACTCGCTGCGCGTGAGCGGCGTGAGCGGCGGCTCGCGCGGGATTCTGAGCACCCGTGCCGACGATGACGGGGACTCCGGCTTCGGTCAGCCGGCGCACACCTTCCTGGCGTTGCTCATCCGTCAGCAGCGGCCAGTCTCCCATCGAGCCGCAGTACACGACTCCATTCATGCCAGCCGCCAGCATGGCCTGCCCCTTTTTCACCAGGGCCGAATAGTTCGGCGTGCGATCAGCTAGGCACGGCGTCATCAGCGCTGGGACACAGCCCTGAAAAATGTTTGAGTTCATCGCGTTTCCTCGCCAAAGGGTTTCCGGATTGTCACATCAGTTTCGCGAACGTCGCGGGCTAAGGGGTCGTGATAGTCGTGGATCGCTCCGCGATCCAACGTTGGTTCGCGGAGCGAACCACGACTATTAATTCTTGATTACCGAGGTCCAGGAGGAAGGTGCTCAATCAAGTAACGAGTCATGAGCATTCGCAGGTGGACCGCAGTGCCCTTTCCTTCCCTCAAGCCGTGGTCGCGATTGGGATAGGTCATGTAGTCGAAACGCTTGCCTAGCTCGATGAGTCGATCGACGAGACCTTCGGTGATTTGAAGGTGCGTGTTGGTTTCTCCGGTGCCATGCACGATCAGCAAATCTCCTCGCAGACCTTCCGCAAAATTGATTGCCGCAGCTTGGCGATAGCCCTCAGGATTCTTTTCGCGAGTGCGCATGAAGATCTCTTGAAACCAAGCGTTGTACAAATCCGGCTGCGGTTTCGGGGCGACCGCAATGCCGACGTGATACACATCGGGCTTGCGGAACATCGCGTTCAAGGTGTTCGAGCCGCCGCCGCTCCAACCCCAGATACCGACGCGAGACGGATCAACGAAAGATCGAGTCCGAGCCAGCTCCTTCACACCAGCCGCTTGCTCTTCCGTCGATAGCGGGCCGAGACTTCCGAAGACAGCTCGTCTCCACGCGGCTCCTTTCGGGGCGGGGGTCCCACGGCCGTCGATCGACACCACCAGATATCCAAAGTCCGCAATCATGCGATGAAACATCGAGTGATTTTGGCCGCCAGTCCAATCGTCGAGGACCGTCTGGCCGTGCGGCTCGCCGTACACAAACACGAAGACCGGGTACTTTCTCGTCGAGTCGAAATCGCGCGGCTTGATCATCCACGCATCCATCACAACGCCGTCTCCAATGTCGAGCTTCAAGAACTCGGTGGGCTGAGTGATCAGCGGGCTGACTCGACGGCGACACTCGGCATTGTCTTCCAAGACACGCACCGCGCGATGCTCAGGAAGTTCCACGAGGTCGATCACCGGCGGCGAGTCGAAGGTCGAACGCGTATGGAACGCCCACTTGCGATCGGGCGAGAAGTCGTATCGGTGAGTTCCCGGTTGGCCTGCGGGAGTCACTCGCTCGGCATCGCCGGTTCCATCCAATCGAATGCGATAGAGGTAGCGTTGGGTGGCGTTTTCCGGTGACGCGAGAAAGTAAAACCAGCCTCTGTGCTCATCGACCGGCCCACGAGCGATGATGTCGCTGGCGTGTTTTGTGAGCAGCGTCTGCGTCTTGCCATCGCGCGAAATCGCATACGCATGTCGCCAACCATCTCGCTCGCTGAGCAGCACCAACGCTTTTCCATCTTGAATCCAGTCGAGGCCGGCGTTGGCCGAATAACTCGCATCGACCCAAGCGGGATCAGATTCCTCATACGCCTTCGTCGTTGTCCCGGTTTTCGTGTTCGCGAGCAGGAACGTCCGCGAGTCGCGCGAGCGGCTCAGCATTTCGATGAGCAACTCTTCCGAGTCTCCTGCCCAACTGATGTCGCTGATGTAGAACGTCCCCGGATCGGCGGGCAGATTCACCCAGCGCGTCTCGCCACCGTCCGCATTGACGACGCCAACACGCAGCGTCGGGATCGGCGTCCCCACGCGGGCAAATCGTTGGAGCGAAACCTCCGGATAAGTCGGGTCCGTCGGATGAACGACGGGCCGTTGGCGAACCTTCGAGGAATCGGATTGAAGGTATGCAATCTGTTGCCCGTCGGGACTCCAGCTTGCTTGGACCAGCGATTGATCGGGACGCCAATTGCTCTGAACGCCATTTTCACGCAGGCTCTGAGCGTCCGTCTGCGACAGGGACGTTGTTCGCTGACTGGCCAGATCGAACACATAAAGATCGGGACCGCGCCCGAAGAGGAGTCGATCCCCCTTGGGAGAAAACGTGTTCTCCCAGGACAGTCGAGGGATCTCGGCGGTGATTGCTTTGAGGTCACCCGATTTCGAATCGAAGAGCCAGTAACCCGTCTTCCCGCTGGTGCTGACTCGCGCGTGCAACAGGAACTGGCCGGCGACGGGCGACTGAACGAATTCCTGAATGGCCAGTCGATCGGACGTCCCCGGCACAACGAGCTTGTCGAGGCCGATCAACGTCGAACGCTTTCCACTCGTCACGTCGTACTGCACGAGCTCCGGTTCGGAACCATCCTTCGGTTTCTCAAGAACCAGATAGCCGGAACTGTCTTGAAGCCACTTTCCCGAAAACGTGGCGGGTGCAAACTCTCGCT
>JANNDA010000648.1:0-2840 GCA_031387195.1 Planctomyces sp.
GGAGCAAAGCCGACCGTCGTGACGGCTCGCTACTCGGATGGCTCGATCCGCGATGTCACCAAGCTGGCGTTGTTCAATACCAACAACCCGGACACCGCAACGATTAGCACCGACGGAGCGGTCACTCCCGGCAAACGGGGCGACACGTTTGTGTTCGCGCGGTTCAATCGGTTCACGATTGGCTCGGAAGTGATCGTGCTGCCGAAGGACTCGGCGATTCAGTGGAGCAATCCGCCGGCGAACAATTACATCGACGAGTTGGTTTACGACCGACTCCAGAAGCTGCACCTGCTGCCGTCGGAGTTGTGCGACGACGAGACGTTCGTGCGTCGCGTCTATCTCGATCTGGCCGGAGTGCCGCCGACGATCGAGGAATACCGCTCCTTCGTGAGCAATGCAAATCCGAAGAAACGCGACGCGCTAGTCGATCAACTCATCGCCAGCGAAGAGTTCTCGCAAGTGTGGACGGCGCTGTGGGCCGAGTCGGTGCGATTGATGGGCGGCGGCTACGCGCCGACAGGGACCGACGTGAAAGCGGCGGAAGCCTACTACCAATGGATTCACGAGCAGATCAAGTCGAATCGCCCTTTCAACGAGTTCGTTGCCGATCAAGTCACCGCGACAGGGAGCAACCTGACGAACGGCCCGGCGAATCTCTACACAATGCTCGTTCATAGCCCGCGATTCACGCCGAAGGAATTCGCGGCCAACTTCTCGCAGCTCACGATGGGCATCCAGATTCAATGTGCCGAGTGCCACAATCACCCGTTCGATCGTTGGACGATGAATGATTACTACGGCTTCGTCAGCTTCTTCACCGGCATGAAGCGGAAGCTCGGTGCCGAACCGCGCGAGATGTATATTTTCAACGACCGCTCGATGGCTCCGGCGAAGCATCTCGTCGATGACCGCCCGGTCCCGGCGATTGTGCTCGGCGGAGAAGCCGCCGTGCCCGAGATGGGCGACAAGCGACAGGCACTCGCGCAGTGGCTGGCCTCGCCGGACAACCCGCATTTCGGCCGCAACTTCTCGAACCGCATCTGGGCACACTTCTTCGGACGTGGCCTCGTCGAGCCGGTCGATGACATGCGGATCAGCAACCCGCCGACGAACAAGCCGCTGCTCGACGCGCTGGCGAAACGATTTGCCGAGTCGAAGTTCAATCTGCGAGCGCTCGTCCGAGACATATGCACTTCTCGCATCTATCAACTATCGAGCCAGCCGAACGCCACGAACTCAGGCGACACGCGGCAGTTCTCACGCAGCCGCTTGCGTCGTTTGCGAGCCGACGTGCTGCTCGATGCAATCGTCGTCGCGACGAGCAGCGAGCGGGGCTTCTCGTACTTCCCGCGCGGGACGAAGGCGATTCAGTACTACCCGCGCACGCCGGGAGACACCGAAGGCCCCAACGCGGGCGACCCGTTCTTCGCGACGTTCGGGCGCTCGCGGCGCGGTTCGATCTGCGTCTGCGAGACTCGCGTCGCATCGAACTTGTCGCAGGCGCTGCATCTGTTGGTCGGCGACACGATCGACGGTCGAGTTGGCGGTGGCGGTGTCGTTGCGAAACTGCTGGCAGCCGGGAAGTCTCCGGAAGAAATCATCGAGGAACTCTTCCTCCGCACGCTGAGCCGCAAACCGACCTCGGAAGAACGCACCGCAATGCGTGAGCTGGTGGGCGACAACGTGAAGGATCGGAAAGTATTTGAGGACATCTTCAGCAGCCTGCTGCAATCAACCGAGTTTGGGTTTAATCATTAACCACCAAGTAGCGCGGGCACTCCTGCCCGTCTCTTTTCGGAGACAATGACGGGCAAGAGTGCCCGTCCTACCAAGCAATCATGAAACAACTCCTCGCTCTCACGCTGATCGGCCTAACCTCACCGGCTTTTGCCGACGAGAAGATGCCGGTCAATTACAACGATCACATCAAGCCGATCTTTCGGCAGCATTGCGCGAAGTGTCATGGGGACGACCAGCAGAAGGCGGGGTTGAATCTCCAGAACTTCGAGTCGGCTCTCAAAGGAGGCAGCGGCGGCAAGGCGGTTGTCGCGGGGCGAGCCAGTGCGAGCTTGCTCTATCAAGCGATCACGAACGAAGACGCCGAAGCGCGGATGCCGCCCAATCAGCCGCCGCTGCCGGAGGCTCAGGTGAAGTTGATCCTCGCGTGGATCACCGACGGGCTGCGCGAATCGGCGACCAGCAAGTCGCTCGCGACGAATCGCGACCTCTCGTTCAAGCCGACAGCGAGCGCGATGGCCAAGCCGGACGGGCCGCCTCCGATGCCCGTGAACTTGCCGGCCGTCAATCTGCCGAAGGTGAATCGCAAGCTGCCAATCGTGGCGCTGGATGCGAGTCCGTGGGCACCGCTGGTCGCCGTCGCCGGGCAAGAGCATGTTCGATTGCTCGACACGCAAACGCAAAAGGAACTCGGAGTCCTGCCGTTCCCGGAAGGAGTCCCGCACGTCATTCGTTTCAGTCGCGATGGCGCGGTCTTACTGGTCGCGGGTGGCAAACCGGTGCAGTCGGGCAAAGCAGTCTTGTTCGATGTGCGCACGGGCAAGCGGCTGGCGGAGATTGGCGATGAACTCGACGCGGTTCTCGCGGCGGATCTCAGTCCCGATCAGCAGTTGGTGGCGATCGGTGGCTCGGGGAAAGTCGTGAAGGTCTACGGCACGATCGATGGCCTGTTGAAGTACAAGCTGACTCGCCACACGGACTGGATCACCGCGATCGGCTTCAGTCCCGACGGCAGCAAGCTGGCGACGGCCGATCGCTCAGGCGGATTGCATCTGTGGGAACCGAAGAGCGGCGGCATCCTGCTGACGCTGGCCGAGCACAAG
>JANNDA010000394.1:0-6394 GCA_031387195.1 Planctomyces sp.
CCCTGAATTCACACTCTTTTGGAGCGATCGCCCTCGCTGACGCTTCGGGTTACATGTCTGTCAAACGCGAATATCAACCAGGGGTTCATTACACGACACGGCGTAGACCATCGATCACGGATAACTGCGCAGCGCGAACGGCGGGGACGATGCCACTGGCCAGGCCGATGCCGGCCGCAGTCGCCAGCAGATAGGCCAACCAGGGGCCGAACATCTCGAAAACAGACATCGGCATAAATTGCGAACTGAGTCGATGCAGCAGTTCGAGGCAGGAGCAGCCGATGAAGATTCCCATCAAGCCTCCCAGCAGCGTGATCGAGCAGGCTTCACCCAGGATCGTCACGAGCACTCGGCGGCGCGAGAAGCCAATTGCCTTGAGCACCGCGATCTCGGTCGTCCGTTCGCGCATCGACATGGCCATCGCGTTGGCCGCCACCAGCGACAGCGAAAACACGACCGCCAGCCCGATGTTGCGAATGTATGCCTGCACGTTGCCCAGCATGTCTGTGAACATCTGAGCGAAGGCGGCTTCGGTTTGTGTGCGTGTCGGGTTGTCGGAGCTGGCGAAACGGTCGTCGATTCGCTGTGAGACATTGGCCATGTCCTCCGAATGGGCGACTCGCGCGAAAATCGTCCCTGAATTCCCCGTTCTGGGGGCGTTCATCTCCCGCATGCCTTCATCGAGATACGTCCAATTGAACCACAGCGAGCCGGTATCCTGCGGCGAATCGAATGTGCCGCAGAGCACCAAGTCCAAATTGAATTGATAGAACGTCCCTTGCAGCGGAATTCGCTCACCGATCTTCCAGCCGCGCTTCTCCGCGAGCCGCCGATCCACGACGCAACCGTTGCGAGTCTTTTGAAACTCTTCGAGTTGTTGCGGATCAATTTTGAATTCGTCCCACACGTCGAACACGGCTTGGGGATCACAGCCGAATTGGGCGAACGGCATCTGTTCTTCTTTGAAATTACCGCCGTACCAGGCGTACGGCGTCGCCGCTTGAATCCCCTCGATACTGCGGACACGGTCCACATAGGCGATGGGCAACATTCCGGAAAAGCCCTGACTGTTCATCACGACGATGCGGTGTTTCTTCTCGGCCTCTTTGCCCCAGACACCCTGCATGGCCATGTAGCCGTTCAGCACCGTCATCAGTGCGAGGCTGAAGCCAACCGACAAAATCGTCAGCGCCGAGCGCAGCTTGTTCCGTTTCAAATTTCGCCAGATGTAAAAGAGCGTGTGCATCAATGATTCCTATGCCTTGTCCCGGCAAAGCCGCCCAAGTAACCCGAAGCGTCAGTGAGGGCGAACGCTTCAAATAGACAATGATTTCCAATGAAGAACCTTGAACTACGAGTCTTGTGAAGCATTCGCCCTCGCTGACGCTTCGGGTTATGGAGCTACTCGTGCGACTTTTCGACCAGCACGCCTTTCTGCAAATGCAGCGTTTGCTTCGCGCGAGCCGCCGCATCGGGGTCGTGAGTGACCATGATGATCGTCTTCTGAAACTCGCGGTTCAGACGCTCCATCAGGTCGAGGATTTCGCCCGCCGATTTTGCATCGAGATCGCCGGTCGGCTCGTCCGCGACGATCAGCGTCGGGTCGGTGGCGATCGCGCGAGCGATCGAAACGCGTTGCTCCTGACCGCCGGACAACTGGCGCGGGTAGTGATGCGAACGATCGCTGAGGCCGACCACTTGCAGCGCGGCCTCGACGTGTTCGCGACGTTCACGCCGTGACAGCGAAGTCAGAGTCAGCGGCAATTCGACATTCTCGAACGCCGTGAGCACCGGGATCAGGTTGTAAAGCTGGAAGATGAACCCGATATGCCGCGAGCGCCATCTGGCCAACGCGCTTTCGGAAGTCTTCTCCAAGCTTTGCCCGCACACGGTCACGGTCCCGGAGGTCGGACGATCCAGCCCCGCGACCAAATTTAGCAACGTGGATTTGCCCGATCCCGACGGTCCCATAAGCGCCAAATAGTCGCCACGTTTCAGTTGCAGATTGATGCCCGACAGCACGGGGATTGTGATCGCATCGCGATGAAACTCTTTGCAGACGTCGTGAACGGCAACAACGATTTCGCCGTTTTCAGGGTGTGTTTCAGACAAAGTAGTACTCCAAGTTTCGGTGTTGTCAAAAGTAACCCGAAGCGTCAGCGAGGGCGAATTGTGGTAACGCCCTCGCTGACGCTTCGGGTTACTTGGCAGATTAGGCTAACGTCCGATCTTCACAAGTTGATCTGACTCCATGCCTGGCGGAGCGATGACGACTCGCTCGCCGCCGGACAAGCCTTCGGTGATTTCGGTGCGTTTGTCACGTTCGCTGCCAGTCTTCACATCTTGGCGACGAATTCGGTCTTGCTCGTTCGCGATCCAGACGAACCGACCGGCATCGTCCGAGCGAATCGCTTCGGTGTCGCAGAAGACTCGGCGAGTCGCCGCTTCGACCGCAGAGTCCATCTCGGCGGGAAGAAAGTAAACCGTGGCACTCATGTTCGGAAACAGCCGCGCATCGACGTTAATGATCTCGACTTTGACTTTAATCGTGGCTCGCGCGCGATCTCCCATCGGAATGATTTTGCGGACGCGAGCTTGGTAGCGGAACTTCGGGACCGCATCGACCGCGACCTCGGCATTTTGACCGGGTGTGACTCGGCTGATGTAGTCTTCCTTCACGTCGCATTCGACTTCCAAGTGTTCCAGATCGGCGACCGTCACGGCTGAGCCACGTCCCGAAGCCTCGCCCATGCCACCCGGCAGAATCGATTCGCCGACCTCGGCATCCTTCGAGATCACTGTGCCATTGAACGGAGCCTTGATGAACATGTTCTCTTTCATCTGCTCCGCTTCACGGACGCGCGCTTCCGCCAGAGTCACGTCGGCGGCCAAAGAGGCGCGGCGAGCCACGTTGCCGTCGTGCTTGAACTTCTTTTCGTCGTACTCGGAATCCGTAATCGTCTTGGACTTCCACTGCCGCTCGGCACGCTCAAATTCACGCAGACTCTGAGCGATCACGATTTCCTGTTCAGCCAGCGCGGCCTTAGCTCGCAACAGCGAGGCCATGACGGCCGCCAGCGACGCTTCCAAGTCGGCATGTTCGAGCACAGCCAGCACCTGACCTGTTTCGACACGACTCCCTTCCTCGACATTCACCAATTCGATACGCCCCGGAGCCCGTGCACCAATTTTCGCTTGCCGACGAGATTCCAAATATCCGGTCGCCACCACCAGGGCCTCGGCGGATCGGCCAGTTTCCACCGTCACCGACGCGATCCGAACCTCCGGTCGTGACTGCATCATTTCCGGAACCGCCAGCCAATTTTTGCCACTAGAAATCCAGCCGTTCTTGTAAGCCAGAGCGACACCGCCCCCGACGATTCCCAACAGGACCGCGATGACGAGCAACACTCTCACCAGCCGCTTTAACCACGAGCGATTGACTGGCTGTTCGCTGCGTGAAATTCGCAACTTGGCCAATGCGTCCGACGAGGAGTTCGTTTCCGCAGTTGAAGTGGCCATGAAAATGTCTCGACATGAATTGGAACAGTCGCCGTGTACCGCACAACCAGCGATTGAGCGACAGGCATTTGAACAACACCCCTGCTTCAATCCAACCGCACCAAGGTCGCTTCGCTGAGCGCTTTGGATTGCCGCTACGGATTAGGCCGTCAATGACGTTCCTCTGCGAGTCAGGCTGGAAAGCCTGATGTACTGGGGGGCTTGATCACGAACCAGATCAGGCCGCCGAGGGCCGCAATAATGCAGGCCACGGTGATGGCACCGGGCCAACCCATCGTTTGGGCCAGGAATGGCGTGAGCACCGGGGAGATGAATCCGCCGATGTTGCCGCCGGTGTTCATGAACGCTCCAGAAAAGCCGCGTGCCTTGCCGCCGATGTCGGTGGCTGTCGTCCAGAAAACTCCCTCACACATCCCCAGCGCGCCCATCGAGATGGCTAGGTGCGTGGTGACGTTCCATTGGTCGGTGGCATTCACTCCCAGCAGAGCGAACAGCGCGCCCAGGCCCATGCCGGTCATCACAACGCTGCGCCGGCCGCGAATCGTGCCGAGCAGTTTGCACATGACGCCGGTGCCGAGGCCGCCGATCGCCATGCCCGCTCCCATCGCCAGAAAGATGTAGAACGAAGCTTGTCGCGATTCGACGACAGGCACCTTGAGCACGGTCTTGAAGTAGTAGTCCATCCAATAGAAAAAGAGGTATTGAAAGTAGCCGTAAGCCGCGTAACTCAATGTCAGCAGCCAGAGGTTGATGTTGCGCAGCACCGAATGGTCCTCCCAAAACCGTAGCCACAAGCTTCCAGCTTGTGAGCCTTCTCCCGAAAGCTGGAAGCTTCCTGCTACATTGGGCTGCGGTGCCGGCAGCGACGGGGACGCGACGCACTTCCACAGCAGACCGAAACCGATCAGGGCCGAACCGCTCACAACAAACGCCCACGGCCAACTCAGTGAATCGATCAACCAGCCGAAGATCGGATAGCTGAAGGCGATGCCGATCAAAGCTCCGGCGGTACGCAGGCCGTTCGCGGTGGCTTGATGATGCTCGGACATCACATCGGCGGCCGCGTGTGCGGCACCCGGGTGCAGCGGCGCACTGCACGCACCGGCCAAACCTCGAATCACCAGCAGTCCAATCCAAAGACTTACCGGAGTGCTGGTGATCCAGCCCAGCGTCCCAGTCAGCGCGACGAAAGCCCCCATCGTTAGGCCGAACAACGTCATCACCTTGGCCGAGCCAAGGCGGTCAATCAACCAACCGCCCGGCAACATGCCGATCGTGTAGACGATCAGAAACGAGGTGTAGACCCAGCCCATCTCAACCTCAGAGATGCCAAGTTTCTTGATGAAGACCTCGTTGCCCGCGACTGCGAGCCCTTCGCGGTTGAAGTGAGCCAGCGCCGAGTAACCCATGAGCATGACCACGATTCGCCAACGAGCGGACGCGGTGAGAGAACTCGTGGCGGGAGTATTGGTCATGAGTTGTATTTCTCTTGTTTCGAAACAAGTGAGCCGGAGGGCGTTCGCCCAATGGCACTTACTTTAGTAGCGGTACGGCACGAGCCGTCCGGTTGAAGCGAGATTAAACTCGACACAACCGGGCGGCTTGCGCCGCTCCGCTACTCGCCAGTTTTGTTTTTTCAGTCGATTCGATACTTCGCAGCCACATGTTCCGGAAACTGATATCCGATTCCCGGCCTACTCGGAAACTCGATCGCGCCGTTCTTCACCGGAAAGCCCGCCTCTTGAAGTTCACGTCGCAGCGGTGAATCAAACACTTCGGCTGGTGCGAATTCAATGAACGGTGTGATCGGCGAATAGGCCGCCAAGTGAACTGACGCCGCGCCCAAAATCTGCGTGGACCAGTTGCCGGGGCAGACCAACGCCCCGCGCGGAACAGCCAGATCGACGATTCGTTTGGCTTCGGTCAGGCCGCCACAGGTCGTCATGTAGGGCTGCATGACCGAGACCCTGCCTCGGTCCATCATGTCGAGGAATTCCCAGCGCGTGACGCCGTGTTCGCCCATCGCCAGCGGGATCGAAGTCAACTCCGCAAGTCGTGCGTAGGGCACCGGCGAATCAATCGGGAACGGCGTCTCGAAGAAGAAGATGTCGAACTCTTCGAGTTCGCGGCAGATCCGCGCGACTGTCGGCACGTCGTTGAACAAGTAGCCGACATCAACCATCAGAGTCGGTTCGGGGCCGAGGACTTGCCTTGTGCGCCGAGTCATCTCGATTACGTCTTTCGGCGATGACATCATCGGCTCGACTTTGAACGCTCGGTAACCGAGGTCCAACAACTTCGCGGCGCGATCGGTCTGCTGAGCGATCATTGCCTCGCCGCCCCAGACGTCGGAGACCAACGTGCAATACGGCACGACGCTTGTCCGGCAAGTTTCCGCGTGCGACTGAAACGGCCCGCGCTGCACGCCGCCGAGTAACTGCCACACGGGTTGTCCGAGCGACTGTCCGTAGATGTCCCAGATCGCAACGTCCAACGCTCCGAGAATGATGATCTCCCAGCCGCGGCGATTCGTATGGATCAGTGAGTCCCAGACGTGCTGCCACAGTCGCTCGGGATGTGTGATCTCTTGCCCAATCACTAGCCGTCCGAAATGCGACTCTGGTCCGCCGACAGTCGCAAGCACAACTCCCGGCGGCACGCGGAAGACCTCGGAGAAACCGACGAGGCCGTCGTCGGTATGAACTCGCAAGCACGCGAGCGGTTCAATTGCCCCTTTGTCCGGATCGATCTCCGGGCCGTCACCGATGACGAACGTTTCCAGCCGAGTAATCTTCAGCACGCTGCCGCTCCTGCCATCTAGCGAATGTAACCCGAAGCGTCAGCGAGGGCGGCGTCACGATTCGCCCTCGCT
>JANNDA010000406.1:0-3019 GCA_031387195.1 Planctomyces sp.
AACGCGCTAGCGTCCGGTTTGTCGTTAGTTCTTGTGTCCGAACCGGACGCTAGCGCGTTCCGGCTGATCAAAGTATGCACGCAGGAGCTTGCCGACTTCGATGATCGTGACGGGTGCCAGCGACAACAGAATGAGCAGTAGCCACTCCCACGCGGGATGATCGGTGGCCTCGAAGACCGGTTGAGCGAACGGGAGCGTCACGACAGCCAGGTGGAGTAAACCAGAGATGGCAATCGCTCCGAGCAGGTGCGGGTTCGAGAACAGGCCCAATTCAGGCATGGTGAAGCGCTGGCTCCGGCAGCCGATGGCAAAGAAGAGTTGAGCAAAGGCGGTGATGCAAAAGGTCATTGTCCGAGCACGGGCCAGATGCGCTTCGTCCCCCTGGTAGATGATCCAGAAACCCAAGGCCGCGACGGTTGCGATCAGCGTGCCTTGGAACAGAATGAGCAGCCCGCGTTCCCGCGTGATCACGGCTTCGAGCGGCGGACGCGGCGGACGGGTCATGATGTCGCGCTCGGGCGGCTCCATGCCCAAGGCCAGTGCTGGCAGCCCGTCGGTCACGAGGTTGATCCACAGAATCTGAATCGCCACGAGCGGGACCGGCCAACCAATGAGGGCCGCGAAGAACATCAGCAGCACTTCGCCGGCGTTACACGACAGCAAGTAAAGCACGAACTTCTGGATGTTGTCGAAAATGCCACGACCTTCCTCGACGGCGTTGACGATCGACGCGAAGTTGTCGTCCGTGAGCACCATGTCGGACGCCTCTTTGGTCACATCGGTGCCGGTCACGCCCATCGCGATACCGATGTCGGCGGCCTTCACCGCCGGAGCATCGTTCACGCCATCGCCCGTCATGGCGACGATCTGACCACGGGCTTTCCAGGCCCGCACAACTCGCAGTTTGTGTTCGGCGGAGACACGAGCATAGACGGCGATCTGATCCACCTGAGCCTTGAGATCCTCGTCCGACAGGTCGTTGAGTTCTTGCCCGGTGACCACGCGACCGTCCGGCTCCGCGATGTGCAGTTCGCGAGCGATGGCCAGAGCCGTCGCCGGATGGTCGCCCGTGATCATGACGGGGCGAATGCCGGCCGCACGGCACTTCTGCACCGCCTCTCTGGCTTCCTCGCGAGGCGGATCAATCATGCCGACCAATCCGGCGAAGATCAGGTCCGATTCGTCGTACTTGTTTCCCTGCGTTTCCGAATGATCGCGATACGCCAGCGCGAGCACTCGCAACGCGCGACCAGCCATTTCGGAATTCCATTGCATGATCTGTCCGCGACGATCGTCGGTGAGCGGCTCAACTTTTCCGCCGCGTCGTTCGGCGATGCACTTCGCGAGGATCATTTCCGGCGCACCTTTGGTGTGCATGACCGCTGTGCCTTCAGGCCCGCGCACGACGACCGACATCGCCTTGCGTTCCGAATCGAACGGAATTTCATGGAGGACGTGATGCTCGCGGTCACGCGATTGAATGCCGGCCTTAAGTGCAGCCACGACGAGCGCCCCCTCGGTCGGATCGCCGATGACCTGCCACGAGTCGATGCCATCACCGCGCGGACTGACCGTCGCGTTGTTGCACCGAGCGGCCGTCGTCAGAACCTGAATGAGATCGACCTCATCACGCGGATTGATTGGTTCGTCGCCTTTGAGGAACTGCCCCTGCGGAGCGTAGCCGGCTCCCGTGACCTGATAGCGCTCCCCGCCGGTCACGATCTCGCGGACGGTCATTTCGTTGCGAGTCAGCGTCCCCGTCTTGTCCGAGCAGATGACCGTCACAGAACCCAGCGTTTCGACGCTCGGCAACTTGCGGACGAGCGCGTTTCGTTTGACCATGCGTTGCAGGCCCAATGCGAGCGTCAACGTCACCACGGCCGGGAGTCCTTCCGGAACCGCCGCCACCGCCAGACTGACGGAGATCAGCAGCATCTCCAGCAACTTGCCGCCGCGCACCAGTTGCAGAGCAAAAATAATGGCCACGATGACCAGGCACACGGCGACCAGCACTTTGCCAAGTTCCGCCAGCCGCCGTTGGAGCGGTGTCGTCTCCGGCTCAGAGCGTTGCAGCAGCCCGGCGATGTGCCCCAATTCGGTGTTCATGCCGGTCGCGACGACGACCGCACTGGCTTTGCCGGCGGCCGTGACCGTTCCCATGTAGACCATGTTGCGACGGTCGCCCAGCGGCGCGCTCTCGTTCAACAGACAGTCGGCGTCCTTGTCCGTGGGAACCGATTCGCCGGTCAACGCCGCTTCCTGAACTCGCACGCTGAACGCACTCAACAGCCGCGCGTCGGCCGGGATGTTGTCGCCCGCTTCCAACTCAATGCGGTCCCCCGGCACCATCTCGCGAGCGGGAACTGATTGCAGCGCACCATCGCGGATCACCTTGGCCATCGGCGACGAGAGCTTTTGCAGAGCCGCCAACGCGCGGCCCGCCTTCTCTTCCTGAAGGAAGCCGATGATGCCGTTCACGAGCACGATCGCGAGAATTGCCGCCGTGTCGGCCCATTCCCCCATCACGCCAGCGATAATCGCGGCGACAATCAGAATCCAGATCACCAGTTCTTTGAACTGACCGACCAGCTTTTTCCAGATCGGCACCGGCGGCGCTTCGGTGAGCGCGTTCCAGCCGGATTGCTCGCGCCGCTGAGACACCTCCTCGGCGGTCAGCCCGTGAGCCAGATCGACCGCAAGTTCCCGCGCAGCGTCGTATCCAGAAATTGCATACCAGACTCGCGATTCAGGCATTCGGGTCAACATGATTCTGCTGCTGTTGGATGAGTGGGATCATGCAGAGCACGAACAAGACCGTGATGAGCGACTGACGCTCATCACGGCCTTGTGGGTTGAACAACCCCAACCTTGACCGGGTCGAGGTCTGGGACATCCGTTGGATTGGCGGATTTGGCGGCGGACACGAGTGACGCACTTTGAGCAATCACTTGTCTCAAACTTACTTCAGCATCTTCACCATCTCGTGACATTGCTTGGCGCAGGCGCGGCAAGACTTGGC
>JANNDA010000425.1:0-2038 GCA_031387195.1 Planctomyces sp.
AACGCGCGTGCCTGCGGCGTGCGGTTATTGATCTTCAGATTGATATTCGCGTTTCAACGTAGCCACGTTCGCCAGAACGTGGGGGCCAAACGGCGGGAAAACCCACGCTCTGGCGAGACGTGGCTACGGCATTCGCGCGAATATCAATCTGAAGATCAATAAACAATCGTCCGAAACATTTGATTCAGGGCCGCGAACGGTGTCATTCGAGCCGGTCGAGAAAACCTGCGTTACGATTGGCATCGTATTGGACGCGGACTTGGCAATCGGTGGAAGGGACAGGACGATGCCGGGCGATTGCTTTCGCCCGTGTGACGGCAATGTGGCTGGTCTTTCAAATCGCTCGGTCAATTCGCATGGATCGCGACAACTCCGGAACGGATGCTAGTCTGAGTGACATCGACCGCGAGGCGCAGGTGCGGCAGCTTGAGCCGCATAACTTGCTCGCGCTGTCGGCGTTTTCGATGCTGCTGCGATTCGCGTGGATCTTCAAGACCGAGAGCGTGATCATCCCGGCGTTCATGGACAGCATCGCCGGAGCCGGTTGGCTGCGTGGTTGCCTGCCTGTTCTCAATCGGTTTGGCCAAAGCTTGCCGCCAATTTTCTTTGCTCGGCGATTGCGAGCGGCTCGCGTGAAGAAGTGGAGTCTGCTGGGCACATCAGCCGGGTTGGGCCTGTCGATGCTGGCTGTTGCGGCGATCTGGACTGCGACCGATGACAAGCGCCATCCGTGGCTCCCTCCGGCATTCTTGGTGCTGTATCTGATCTTCTTCGCGTCCAACGGATTGAACCAACAAGTCTTCGGCACGTTGCAAGGGAAACTGATTCAACCGAATCGACGCGGCGAGTTGCTGGGCCTGTCGGGAATCGGCGGATCGATCACGTCAGTGATCGCCGCGTGGTTCTTGTTACAGCGTTGGCTGGATCTTCCCGATCACGGCTTCGGATACATCTTCGGCTTTTCCGGGCTGGGGTTTCTCTTAGCCGGATCGATGAGCTTCTTCGTCCGTGAGCCAGCCGATGTGGTTCACGTCGAAGCGACGGAGCGGCGCGGTGGCCTGCGCGAGTCGTTTGATCTCTTCCGGCGCGATCGCGATTTCCGGCGACTCGCGATCGTGGCGATGTTGTTCATCGCGATCCAGTTGTTGTTTCCCCACTTTCAAGCCTTGGGACGAAAGCACATCGAACCGGAACAAGTTGGCTTTCAATTGATGCTCTGGGTGATCGCTCAAAACATCGCCATCGGACTCTTCAGTTGGATCTCCGGCAAACTGGCAGACCGATTCGGCAATCGGCTCTCGCTACGTTTGCAGGTGTTGGAAACCGCCTTCGTTCCGCTGCTGGCGCTGTTATTCACCAGCGGCTTTGATGCCTTCGGCCCCCAGTATTTCTGGGTGACGTTTTTTTTCCTCGGCCTAACGCCGGTGACAATCAAGACGCTGACGAACTATACCCTGGAATTGACCGAACCTAAGCAACATCCACTCTACGTCGCCACGCTACATGCCTGCCTGGCGGTACCGTTCTTGTTCTCACCGCTAGTCGGTTGGCTGGTGGACCTGTTAGGTTTTCACAATGTCTTCGTCGGCATCAGTGGCGTGATTCTGCTGGGGTGGTTGGCCTCATTGAGACTCACGGAACCACGACATCGACCATTGGATGCTTTGGTAGACAGTACTCCGGAATCGCCCGTTTGAAATCTCGCATTTGAACTGAACCCGCAATGAACAGTGCCGAGCCTGTTACCAGCGTCTATCAAGCTCGCGGGATCACGAAGGTGTATCGCATGGGTGAAGTTGAGGTGCATGCGCTGCGGGGCGTGGATCTCGATTTGTTTGAAGGGGAGTTCATCGTCCTGCTTGGACCGTCGGGGAGCGGCAAGTCAACGTTGTTGAACATTCTCGGTGGTCTGGATATCCCGACGAGCGGGTCGGTGATGTATCGCGGGCAAGATCTCACGAAGGGCGATGACACGCAGTTGACGAAATATCGCCGCGACCATGTCGGGTTTGTCTTTCAGTTCTACAACTTGATCCCC
>JANNDA010000443.1:0-4251 GCA_031387195.1 Planctomyces sp.
GCCTGAATCCGGCGCAGGACCGGATCACGAAGATCACGATTCTGCGGATCGAGCCGAGCAACGCCGTCACGAGTTACGTTCAGCGAATTCAAATCAGCCAAGATTCGGCCGAGGACTCAGCACGCGAGCGTGACACGTTGCCACGCCGTGGAAATCCGTCATTTGCCGCCGTGCATCGGCACATCCGCAGCCTGCTCATTGGGTCCAATGTCGTGGGGTACAACCTGAAGCGATTCACGATCGCGTTCCTCAAGGCAGAGTTCGAGCGTGTCGGGGCCGACCTGCCGATTTGTCGTGCGAGCTTGATTGACCTGGAAGTCGCTGACTGATTCCGGGCGCGGCAAGACCAAGGCGGATTCTGCTGTTGGCCGCTCTCGCAGAGAGCGGCGTCTGAAACTCAAACACCGGGATTCCCGATGAGTCACACCGATTCGTTCATCGTCAGCGAGATCGACGATGTGCTTGAACTGCTCCGACTGCGGATGCTGCGATTCCGTCATCAATTGGAAATCGCTGAGGCCCGCGTCCCAGGCTGGAATCAGCTCGTGCGAGACTTGTGGCGATCCGGATTGTTGCCGCAGTCAGCGATCCTGGGCCGCGTGATCGAGACGCGGCCGTATGCTCCGATGGCCGGCGGCCACGCCTTTGGACAGGTCGTTCAAGCCTCGCTGCTGATTCCCGGCGGAGTCGGCGTCTTGCTCTGGGACACCGAGGACTTTGTGTTGCTGGCCAATGCGCCCGACGGATTGGAAAGCGACGCCTGGGCGCATCACATCCCGTTTGAAAGCTGTCAGCCAGCCCATCAGGTCGCGCTCGCCGAGCAACTCCCCCTGCTGATCGGCCGGTTCGTCCGACTTCTCGGCTGGCCGAGTTTCTGATCGACAAAAAGTCAATCTTGACACGGAGAGCCGACCAGTTCTGGTCGGCTCTCTTTAATTTCGGGCGTTGGCGAATCGCGCTATTGACTCGATCCGGATCAGGAGTGCTAGTGTCGATCGAAGTTCGATTGACGTTGACGTTCCGCCGTACGCAATCAAGGAAGAATCATACGTGTGCCCAAATCCACAATCGACCCGCTTGCCCAAATTCCGACCGGGTTGATCGCAATGGTGAAAGCCAATGCAGCACAGGATGCCGACGACGTTGCGGCGGCAATACGCCTCGCTGCACTTCGATACTCCGAGAAGTTTCCGAATCGTCGGCCGGTCAATCTGCCAAGGGAGGCATTGCTAGGGATTCGGATTGCAATGCAGTTCCTGCGATGGGAGCAAAGCGGAGTCCCCATTCACCTCGCATTCGGCCTGCCTTCGTCAACAGAGGTCATGAGGTTCGTCACGACTCAAATGCAAGGACGGAAGCTGGGAAAGTTCATCAGCGTCCTTTCAACAGCGGTGACTCAAATCGTGTCTGAGTGCCTGTTGTGGTCGTCACCAGAGTCCAAAGACCGTGTCGAAATGGTGATCGCTGGAACCACCAACGAAGAAGTGCTGGTCGATGCCGTCGCGGAACTGGTGCTGCAGGTCGCATTTCGTCGAACTGCGGGGAAATAACTGATCGTATGAGAAAGGGGGGCCAATGAACCAGCAACGGGCGACGCGAGGTCGCATGGAGTTTTACTTGCGTGATAGTGGTGGCAAGCACGAGTTGACGCCCGCGCAATACGTCATCCGGGCTAGGCAAAAGGCTGACGAACTTGGATTGGAATTCGACGGCAAACCCGAAGTGATCAATCGGATGATGCGTTCGCGAATTCCGGTCGATGGTGATCTGTATTTTGACTACATCGTTAAGGGCCACCTCATGTCTCGGCCCGCGTTGAACGCTCTCATCGAACGGGTCAAGACCGATAAAACAGTGTCACACATCTTCATTCCTCGGCGCGATCGTCTATCGCGGCCTGACGATCCGCTCGACGGGATTCGACTGGAGAATGACTTCCGAAAGGCCGGTGTGTCGCTCATCTTCCTGGACCGCACGTTGCCGCCCCTCTCGAAGAACTGTCGTCAAGATCTGGGTGAAGCAATTGCCGCGTATGTGGACTACTATCACAGTGGCAAGTTCCGTGAAGAGTTGGCCGAAAAAATCCTCTCGGCCCAGCTACAACTGGCCAAACAGGGATTTGCGACCGGAGGACGCCCACCATTCGGCTTTCGCCGTTTCTTGATCTCGCCAGACGGCACGGTGGTTCGCGAACTTGCCGAAGGGGAAGTCGTGCGGCTTGCGGGCCATCATGTGGTTTGGCTCCCCGGTCCTGAAAGCGAACTGAAGCTGATTGGCCGAATTATCGAGATGCTTTTTGCCATGCCGGCCGGGTGTGTCGCCAGGACTCTCAACGCCGAAGGTGTCCCATCCCCGGGCTCTGGCCAAACTCGAAAAGTCGGCGGAGTTTGGCAAAAAGTCAGTGGCCTGTTGTATCAGTCCTCTGTCATCAGCATCGCACGGAACCCATTGCTAATCGCAGTCACTCAGTATGGTCGGCGATCGCTCGGAGACCAACGTCGTTTTTCGCCAAACGGGCCTCGGCCGCTGGACGACAGTGATCGCCGGCACGACTGCATGCCAAAGATCATTCGCAATGACCCAGCTCTCGCCGTGAGAACGTCAGCGAAGTTTGATCCGCTTATCAGCGAGGATCGCGCCAGCAGGCTTTTGAGTCTCCTTGATCAGCGTGCCGGTACACAGCGGTCGAAACCAAGGTCGCGCGATCCAAGCACGAATCCGCTCGGTGGACGCGTATTCGACTGGAGCTGCGGTTGGCCGATGTATCGCATCCCCTATCGTGACACCTTCCGGTACACCTGCGGCCTTTATCAGCAGTGCCACGCCAGCCGCAGCCGCCACAACCACGTTCATGGGATCGCAGCGTTCAAATTGGCACTGGGAGCGATCCAGCAACGTATTCTCACTCCCAGTCTGCTTCAACAGCTTGAAGAGCGTCTTCGCATCCGTGTCGCGGAATTGACTGTGCAGCCACAAACGAACAAACAACTCGACCGCTTACAATCCGAGTTGCGTGAAGTGCAGACTCATCGCAAAAAAGCGGTTCGGAATTTTGCCGTCGCGGATACCTCCAAATTGGCGGAGGAGGTCCAGACAATCATCAAGGAGTTGAGCAATCACGAAGCGCAGTTGAACAGAGAAATCTCCCAGTTCAGTGAAAGTCGTCCGTCCACGTCCGCAAACGAGGTATTGGAATCGGCTCTGGAATTGGTTCGGCAAATCCCAGAACTCGCTGACGACGATCAGAATCTGGCCGACATCGGACAAGCCTTTAGAATCCTCAATTTGCAAATGTTTGTCCGATTTCAGCCGATCCAGAAACGAAAGAGGGTCGAGAATGAAAGTCAGCGGAGGCGTCATCACCTTATAGTGTCGCACCGTCACCAACTACAAAATACTCCGGGCCGACTGCCCTGATTGCAGTCAAGAAAAGGAGACATCGAGAAAAGACACACCCGAAGAGCCATAAGTCTTCCGGGCAAGAATCTGAATCTGGCTCCGATGGAGAAGCTAACTCGTCAAGAAATGTCGGTCTCGATGACTCGACCGCACCCTACGAATCACGAGCACACTGTCTGAGCACGCAGATCGCGGAGCAGGTCGGCGAAGGCGGACTCGAAGGGGTCGTGGTTTTTCCAGTTCAAAAAGTCGGGGATGTGGTACTTGCGGATCGAATGTAGTCCGCTCTCGCCGAGAGCGGAAAAGCGGCTCTCGGCGAGAGCCGCCTACACTGGCCGGTGTCGGCGTCGAAGCAGCTCCAGGCGCGGATGCGGTCGATGCTCACCAGCCGAATGGGGAACAGTTTTTGGCCGGGGCGTTACTCGCGGAGTTCGGCTTGGCGAGCATTGCGGGCCTGTAAGAAATCTTGTGTCAGTTTCAGGAAGCGGATAGTTCCCAAACATCCCTTTTTACCGAGACTGACAGATGGATGCGACATTGACGAAGAAGGCCAACGATTTAGCGAAGGAGTTTGCCGGCCAGGCGACAACGCTGGAAGAACTCAATGAGGTCCTGTGAGCGCTGATGAAAACGGCGTTGGAAAGGATGCTCAACACGGAGCTCGACGCGCATCTGGGGCGAGTGTCCTCCACCGGGATTCAGCCACCCGATGAGATTGTCGCGGCTACCGGTACGGGCTCCGCGACGGATGCGGCGGGCGGTTCCTCGAAGGCGCGTAATCGGCGTAACGGGACCAGTCCGAAGACGATCCAAGGGGACATGGGAAGGCTGCCTCTGGCCATTCCTGGCGAC
>JANNDA010000479.1:0-3861 GCA_031387195.1 Planctomyces sp.
GCCAACAACAACCGAATGATCACCTGCGCTTCAGGCGTTTGTTTCGCAATCAGTTCTTCCGTGATGACCGACGACATCACCGATTAATCGCAGAAAACACCCAATGACGCGAGATCGTTTTTAGACTCCGTGAACGATTACAACGGAGTCAGGCTCTGCGGGGACGCAACCCGACAAGTGATCACTATGTCAGGGCGGGAGAATATGCTCGCCGGGTTGGGGGCCGAAACTCCACTGCTTTCAACATCTTGGCTTTTCACAACTCACGGGATTCGAGATGGTTTCGACGATGACCTGTCTGTTTTCTGGCAAGGATGCCAAGCATGGATGCGAGCGGGACAGCGGAATTGGTGGCGGCGTTGCCGTTGGCGGAAGCGGCGTTGCGGTTGTTGCAGCGGGTGACCGACGAGGAACCGTTGAAGCAATTGTTCGAGGAGCATCGCGGACAAGCCTACGAGAGTGTGCTGACGTTTCCACAGATGGTGCAGTTGATTGGTGACGCCTTGTTGGAAGCGGGGGGCAGTGGGTATCGCATTTTTGTGCGGGCTCAGGAAGCGGGCGAATTGTCGACGTCGATTGCCGCCGTGTACGGCAAGTTGGGACGGCTGCCCATTGGCTTGAGCCAGGCCTTTCTCGCGGATCGGAGCGATCCGTTGCGAGAACTCTTCCCGGTGAAGGCTCGTCGCACCGCGCCACCGAGTCTGCAAAAGTTTGCCACGGTGATTCTGGATGGGAAGGCGATCAAGCGCGTGGCCAAGCGGCTCAAACCGTTGCGCGGCGTCGCTGGGGGATTGTTGGGTGGCCGAACACTCGTCGCGTTGGAGTACGCCACGGGTTTGGCGATCGCGTTTCATGCCGAGGCGGACGGTGACGCGAATGACGCGCGGTTTGTTCCGCACCTGTTGCCGGTCGTGCGGTCACGCCTGTCCGGCCCGCGTCTGTGGCTGACCGATCGGGGCTTTGCCGACCTGCGACGGTTCGAGGAGTTCACCGCCGAAGACGATCATTTCCTCGTGCGTTATCACCCGAAATGCGGCTTTCATCGCGACCCTGACCGAGCGCTCCGTCACTCCCACGATGCTCAGGGACGCGCGATCATGGAAGAGTGGGGCTGGCTCGGAGCGGCCACTCACAAACTGCGGCGCTACGTGCGTCGTGTGACGCTGAGTCGTCCCGCCGAGGAAGACGTGATCCTGGTGACCGACCTGCTCTCATCGCAGGAGTTTCCCGCCACCGAACTACTGCAACTCTACCGCGAACGTTGGGGCATCGAACGCGTGTTTCAACAAGTCACGGAAATCTTCAGCTTGAAGGGCCTGATCGGTGGCACGCCTCAAGCGACCATCTTTCAATTCTCCTTCTGCCTGTTGTTGTACAACGTCCTGCAAACGATCCGAGGCTACGTGGCCAACCATCAGCAACGCGACTGCGAAACGATCTCCTTGGAAAATCTGTTCGTGGATGCCCGCGAGCAACTGACGACGTGGTCCGTGCTGGAACGCCGCGCGGTTGTGTCGTTGGATTTCTTCCAGCCCTTGCCGACGAAGTCCTTGACGACACGCCTGCATCACATCCTCAAACCCGAATGGTCCGAGCGTTGGGTGAAAGCCGTCAACAAGAAACCGCGCCCCATGACTCCACGCAGCACCAAACGATCCCACTGTTCGGTCTTTCGACTCCTGCGTGATGCTCCGCAAAGATGTTGAAAGCAGTGGCTGGGACACTCGCCCGCGCAACGAGCGACCGCCGTTCTGGATGACAAATGACGTCAAGGCCGAGCCCGATCCCACTCCGCCGGCACAGCAAAAACCACTCATCGACGGCGTCACGGCCACACCCGACGAACTCGCCGCTCATGTCTGTGAGGCAGTCAAATGGGCGGGAACTCATCGCGATCTGAATCCCGCCAATGCCGTCATCATCTATGCCTGGAATGAGCACGACGAAGGTGGCTGGCTCCAGCCCACGCGCGGTGCCGATGGGAAGGCCGACGACTCCCGTATCCACGCTTTGGGGAAGGCACTCCGTGCGCTCCAGCCTCCGTTCGCGATCTCAAAACCATGAGGAAACCCACCCTGCCGGCGGATTGGCGTAGAATTCACTGTTGCCGATAGTCGTGGATCGCTCCGCGATCCAACGTTGGTTCGCGGAGCGAACCACGACTATCAACACTGGTCCAAGCTGCTGCCGACGCTGACCGATAAGGAGCGGCATGACTTCGATTTCCACTTCAATCGTTGTCGTGAAACGCAGCTCGACGAATGCCTGGGAGCGTGCGTGTTGAAGAGGCCCGAACTGGCGAAGATCGTCGCCGACTCGCTGCTGCACTTTGATGGCGACCGCTACCGGATGGGCGACTTCGTGGTCATGCCCAATCACGTGCATCTGCTGGCCGCGTTTGCGACGCCGGAGATCATGGAACGGCAATTTGATTCGTGGTTGCACTACACCGCGTTTCGGATCAACCCGCTGATTGGCTCGAAGGATCATTTCTGGCAACAGGAGCCGTTCGATCATCTCGTCCGCAGTGCTGAGCAATACGACTACCTGCGAATCTACATCGCCCAGAACCCAGAAAAATCCGGACTCAAACCCGGTGAGTTCTACTACCGCCGTTACGAGAGATAGATAGATAGTCGTGGTTCGCTCCGCGAACCAACGCTTTGCAATCACGACGAATGACGGCAATGAAAAGAGTCAATCAAGACGTTGGTTCGCGGAGCGAACCACGACTATTTGAACCCTACTCAAAAACGCCTCGATTACTCACACAACGACTTGAGCATGAAACGACTGCCCTCTCTTCGCCTCACTCTTCAACTCGTGCTCGCCGTGTTCTGCGGTGGTCCTGCGAGTGCCGTTGAGAAGCCTTCAATCACGCAACCCAACATCGTTCTCATCCTTGCCGACGACCTCGGGTACGGGGATGTGCGTTGCAACAACGACCAGTCGAAAGTTCCGACTCCGCACATCGACCGGCTCGCGCGGGAGGGGATGCGATTCACCGACGCGCATAGTCCCTGCACGGTTTGCACGCCGACTCGCTACAGCCTGATGACGGGGCAGATGGCGTTTCGCGTGCCGAACGGAGGCACGGTCTTCACCGGAGTCGGCGGGCCGTCGCTGATCGCACCCGGTTGGCTCACGCTGCCGAGCATGCTCCGCGACAACGGCGTGCGTCGGCAAGTGGCACGTCGCGTCGATTTCTCGCGACGCATCGCAGGCGGGCCGGTCGATCAGGGCTTCGAGCGTTTCTTCGGAACGGCCTGCTGTCCCACAACGGACTGGCTCTATGCCTTCATTGAGAACGATCGAGTCCCCGTGCCGCCGACCAGATTGGTCGACAAGTCGCGGCTGCCGAAGCATCCCTACGCGAACGATTGCCGCGCCGGGCTGATCGCGCCGGATTTTCCGATGGAAGAAATGGATCTCGTCTTCCTGAAGAAAAGTCGCGAGTTCCTGGAGCAGCACGTTCGCCAGTCGCCGAGCAAACCGTTCTTCCTCTTTCACTCCGCGCAGGCCGTGCATCTGCCGTCGTTCGCCGCGCCGCAGTTCCGAGGAAAACGAAGGCCGGCCCGCATGGCGACTTCCTCCATCAGCTCGACCATGTGGTCGGCGAACTGCTGACGACGCTGGAACAACTCGGCGTCGCCGACAACACGATTGTCATCTTCACCAGCGACAACGGCCCAGAGACCACCAGCGTCATTCACCTGCGCGCGGACTATGGTCACGACGGCGCTCGGCCTTGGCGCGGAGTCAAACGTGACAGTTGGGAAGGGGGCCATCGCGTGCCGTTCCTCGTCCGCTGGCCAGGTAAGGACTGGCGCATCAACAACGGTTCCGATAGTCGTGGATCGC